>JANMSU010000361.1:0-15472 GCA_031389835.1 Chloroflexota bacterium | reverse complement strand
CGCCGAAGCCCCGATCGATCTGCTCGATGACTTGCTTTAGCGAGAATGCGCTGAAGCCGAGCTCCTGCACCGACCGCACGACGTCCGCGACGTAGCGCGAATCCTCGGACTCGATCGCGACGCCGCTGTACCCCGTGCTCTGTCGCAGCGCGTCTGGCGTGAGCCCCCGATTCTCGGCGCCAGCGAGCAGCGCGTCCTCGAGCGGGATGCGCACCGACGTCTGCGACGCCTGCTCGTCGAAGACGCCGACGACGGTGACGACGTAGTCGCGCGGTGTGCCGCTTCCGCTGATGCGCGTGTTGCCGAGCTTCACCGCGCCGCCGAGCCGTAGCGTCACCTGCTTTCCGATCGCCGCACCGGGCGTCGGCGCCACCAGGCGCGCGAGGTTGCCCGGGATCACAGCCACACCACGCTCGCTCGGCTCGAGGTGCCGGCCCGCGAGTAGGTCGCCACGGTCAACGGGCGCACCGGCCTCGATCCCCTGCGGCCGGATCGCCGCTTCTTCACCGCCCTCGAGAAGCGTTCCCAGCGGGGCGTCGTACTGGCGGTAGACGGACTCGGCGTGCGGGATCAACTTGAACTTGGCGACGTGGTCGTCGCCGATCATGCGTGGCACCGCAGAGAGTCCGGTGGCGCCGGGCTGGAACGGCTGCACAGTGACGAGCCGCAGATCGCCAATGGAGAAGATCGACCGCTTGACGTTGTCCTCCGCGCCGGTCGCAAGAGCGATGAGGAGCACCACGAGCGCTGTTCCGATCGCGACGCCGAGCGTCGTGAGCGTCGAGCGGAGTCGCGATCGCGTGTAGTTTCCGAAGGCGAGCGCCAGGAGATCGGACGACCTCAAGTCACGATCCGTCCGTCGCGCATGCGCACGACTCGCTGCGCGCGCGCGGCGATGCCAGCATCGTGAGTGACGAGCACCACGGTCTGCCCGCGCGCGTGCAGCTCGGCGATGACCGCCAGCAGTGCCTCGCCGTTGGCGGAATCGAGGTTGCCGGTCGGCTCGTCCGCGAGCAGCAGCGGCGGGTCGGTAACGAGCGCGCGGGCGATCGCCGTCCGCTGCATCTCGCCACCGGAGAGCTGACTGGGTCGATGGTCGGCGCGCGGGCCCATCCCCAGGCGGTCGAGAACGATGCGCGCACGCTCGAGGCGCGTCTCGCGTCCGATGCCGGCGAAGACGAGCGGCAGTGCCACGTTCTCGATGACGCGGTAGCGGGGGAGCAGGTTGAAGGCTTGGAAGATCATGCCCACCTTCTCGCGTCGATAGGCCGCCAGCGTCACCTCATCCATCGCGGAAAGGTCCGCGCCATCGACGACGACCGAGCCGCGGGTCGGGCGCTCGAGGCCGGCGAGGATGTTCAGCAGCGTCGACTTGCCCGACCCGGACGGTCCCATCACCGCGAGGAACTCACCGCGGCGCACCTCGAGCGTCACACCGTCAAGCGCGGACACCGCCGTCGCGCCGGTCGGATAGACGCGCGCGACATCCGTCGCGCGGACGATCACGCCGTCCGTCGAAGCCATGCGCGCAGCGCCGCCTCGAACGCGGTGGGCGCTTCGATATTCGCGATGTGTCCGGCGCTGGGAATGATGCTCATGGTGGCACCCGGGATCGCGTCGGCCATCGTTTGCGACATCTCGAGCGGCGTGATCGTGTCTTCCTCCCCGACCACGACGGCGGTCGGAACGTCGATGGTCGGCAGAGTCGGCCGGCTGTCCGCCCGGTGGGCCATCGCGATGCTTCCCTGCGCGACCCCTTCCGGCGTCTGGCCCCGGATCATCTTGAGCAGCGGATCCCAGTGCGGCGAGCCTTTGCGGAGCCACTGCGGGGGCGTCTTCAGCAGCGCCTCGATGCCGTGTTCGCGGATCAGGTCCGCCAGCCGCAGTCGCCGTTCGCGCGCCTCATCGTTGTCGGCTTCCGCGCGCGTGTCCGCGAGGAAGAGACGCTCGATGCGCGCAGGGTGGCGCCGCCACATCGCGAACGCCACATAGCCGCCCATGGAGATGCCGGCGACCGCGGCCCGCTCGATCTTCGCGGCGTCCATCGCCGCCACCACGCCGTCGGCGTAGTCGTCCATAGATGCGTCGCCGCGCGGCACGGCGGTGCCGCCGAATCCCGGAAGGGAGGGCGCGATGATCGGATCGGCCGCATCGCGCAGGGCGCGCCGCTCGTGCTCCCACATCGCGCCGCTGAGTGGGAAGGCGTGGATCAGGACGAGCGCGGTCATTAGCCCCAGTTTGCGCCAGAATCGAGGCGTGCGGGTGATACGCGTCACGAAGGCCGGGCGCGAGAGGTCCGACAACCCCATCTTCGTAGGCGAGGTCGATTACCAGACCGTCGTCGGGGACGAAGGCCGAGACCTTCGGCTCACCGAGGTGCACTTCAAGGGAGGTGCGGTGAACAAGCCACATCTGCACACGACCGATCAGATCCTCCTCGTCACCGAAGGTGAGGGCCTGGTCGCGACCGACGACGAGCGCCAAGACATCTCAGCGGGCGACGTCGCGTTTATCCCGGCGAACACGAAGCACTGGCACGGCGCGCGGCCGGGCAAGGACATGACGCACTGGTCGATCCTCGGCGACGCGAAGACGACGATCGTCGAGTAGCGCGCCCGCGCGCTAGAACTGCGCCGGCAGCTCCGCGCCCGCCATCCGCTCGAGGCGCGCGATGCGCTCGGCGATGGGCGGGTGTGTCGCGAAGAGTCCGCCGAGCCCGCCGGGCAGCAGCGGCTGCACGATGAAGAGCGGCGCGACCGCGGGATTCACCGGCAGCGGGATCTTCTTGCCGTACGCCTCCATCTTGCGGAGGGCCGAAGCGAGCGCGAGCGGGTCGTTCGACAGCGCCGCGCCCTGATCGTCGGCGCCGTACTCGCGCGATCGGCTGACGGCGAGCTGCACGAGCATCGCCGCGATCGGCAGAAGGATGATGCCGAGGATCATGCCGATCATGCCGAGCGAGCCCGATTCGCGATTGTCGCGGTCTCCGCCGCCGAACCACATCGACCACTGCGCCATCTGAGCCATGTAGCTGATCGCGCCGGCGACCGATGCGACGACCGCCATCACGAACGTGTCGCGGTTGCGCACGTGCCCGATCTCGTGCGCGAGCACGCCGGTGAGCTCCCGTTCCGTGACGATGTCGAGGATCCCGCGTGTGACGGCGACCACGGCGTGTTGCGGGTCGCGGCCAGTTGCGAACGCGTTCGGAGCGGGCTGATCGATGACAAAGACACGTGGTATCGGGAGGCCCGCGGTCTCCGCGACACGGCCGACGATCCGGTAGAGCTCCGGCGCTTCCGCTTCGGTGACCGGCTTCGCGCCGGCGAACGACAAGGCGATCCGGTCGCTGAACCACCATGCGCCAAAGTTCATCGCGAGCGAGATGAGGAGAGCCGGCAGGACCGCGGCCGGGCCGAAGAAGAGCCGCGCTGCGGCGATGAGGATCAGGGTCAGAAGCGTGAGGAGTCCGACGATCTTGATCGTGTTCATACTTCTGATAATCGCACGGAGGGTGCCACCATTCCCGGACGGCCCGAAATTCGCGGCTAGGGGCGATCTCGATCGGCGAGGACCTCGTCGATCGTGTGTTTGGCGATGCGACAGAGCGCGGGGTTGCTGTTGCGGTAGTAGGGGAGGACGATCAGCGCCCACGACAGTGCCCAGCCGCGGCCCCGCGACCACGTTGCGTCATCGAAGGACAGCGCCGCGCGAAAGACGTCACGACTATCGGCCGTGAGGAGCGTCCACGCGACCATCAGGTCGCAAGCGGGATCGCCGACGGCCATCGCTCCGAAGTCGATGACGGCACTGAGCCGACCATCTTGGGCAAGCAGGTTCCCTGCATTGAGGTCTCCGAGAAGCCACACGCCCGCGCCGTGCCACGTCGGCGCCCTGAGCGCGACTTCCCACTCGACGGTCACGGCGTCTATATCGAGCATGCCGTGTAGGGCGGCGATCGCGCTGCGCGTTTCCGCGTCGCGCGCTGCCAGAGGCACGCCGCGGGAACGGCCCTCGCCCGCGCGTGGCCCACCGATCGGATCGATCTGCTGCAGAGCCCCGATGAACTGCGCCAGATCCGTCGCCGCCTGCCGTAGGTCAGCGAGGCGGTCAACGGTCGCGTTCTCGCCCTCGAGCCACCGGTAAACGGACCAGGGCCAGGGGTAGCCCTCGCCCGGGAATCCCATCGCGAGCGGGATCGGGATGGCGAGCGGTAGGTGCGGAGCGAGGCGCGGAAGCCACCGGTGTTCCCTTTCCACCTGGTCGACAGCCCAGCCGATCCGTGGGAGCCGTACGGCCATGTCCTCGCCGAGCCGATAGATCGCGTTGTCCGTTCCGGCTGACGGCACGAGGTCGATCGGAAGGTCGGCCCAGTCCGGAAACCGCGCGGCGAGGAGACGCCGCACGAGAGATGCGTCGGTGGCTACTTCGTCGGTGTGCACGCGAAGTACTCGTCGAGCTTGGCGTAGCTTTCGGTCGCCCCGTGTTCGGTAGGGGCGATATCGCCGTCGCGAAGCTCCTGCGTGGGGTACAGGACCGTGCTGGTCAGGATCGTGCGTCCGCCATCCTCGACCAGGTCTGTCGTCACGAGCATCTCGCCCGGGAAGTCCTCCATCTCGAACGTCTGGGTATGGACGAAACGTTCCGGCCGGACGATCTCGCGGTAGACGCCGCGCATCCCGATCTCGGTGCCGTTGGCGCGACGCACGACGAAGCGCCACACGCCGCCAACCTTCAGGTCGATGTCACAGACCACCAACGCCCAACCCTGCGGTCCGAACCAATGCTTCAGAACTTCCGGCTTGGTCCACGCATCAAAGACCCGGCCGCGCGAAGCATCGAAGTCGCGGGTGATCACGATCTCCCGCGTCCCGTGCTTGACGACCTTCAATGAGCTGGTGTTGTCTATCGTCGCGGATGCTAGATCGCGGCCACGATCTCTACGATCCGATGGTTCGGTAGCTCGAGCGATATGTACGAGGGGAGGCCGAGCACAGCCCACAGCTCCGAAGCATCAACGCGTGCGCGTGACGCGACGAACAAGGACATCACGGTCCCGTGACTCACGATCACGACGTCACCCGTCTGGTCGCTGACGACCTGATCGACGGCCTTGGCGAAGCGCGAAAGCGCGCTTGACGCCGACTCGTTCCCGAAGACGACAGCGTCCGGACTCGCGAAGAGGTCGCGCATGCGCGCCGCGAACACCTCAGTACGGAGGAAACCAGCTGCACGGCGATCGTGCTCGTGCAGATCCTCCACAGTGGCGAATGGAAGACGCAGTCTCTCGGCGATGATCGAGCCGGTCTGCGTCGCCTTGGGCTCGAGGCTCGCGACGATCTTGGTCGGCCTGTAGCCCGCCGAACGCAGGCGACTGGCCACGGCGCCCGCTCCGGCCGCGCCGTCGGGGCTGAGCCGCCACTCATGCGCCGGTATCTCGACGTCAACTTGAGGCGTCGCGTGCTTGACCAGGATCAGGTGCCGGGCCTCAGAGCTCTTTACGGGAGAAGCTCCACACCGCCAGCGCGAGCACCCCGACGATCCAGATGACGCACCACACGACGTAGGCGGGCGGCGGCGGATCCGCCGCAAAGAAGGGATTCGCCGCCGCGGCGCGGCCCGACGAGCGCATGACCGCAATGAAAGACGCCGGCTCGAGACTCCAGACCGCGCCTCGCCAGAGCCCGTCGGTCGGCAGCAGAAGCTTCGACGCGGTGCCGACGTGCGTGAGCGTCGCATTCTCGAAGGTCAGCCCGATGCCCCCGACGATGCCGCCCATCCATGCCAACCCCCAAAGGATCAGTCCGGTGACTCCGCCGACCATCCCGGCGAAGCGCGTCGAGAGGAGCAGCGAGAGCGTGAGCACGACGACCGCCTCGCCGATCACGAAGGCGAGGAACTGGATCGGATGTGGTGGGGAATAACCGACGACCCACTGCACGAGGAGCAGCTGCGTGATGGAGGCGGGGACCGCGTAGATGAGCACCGTCGCGACCAGGCCGAGCCACTTGCCTACGACGTACTCGAGTCGCGTGATCGGTCGCGCGAGCATCGCTAGCGTGATGCCGGACTCGACTTCGGCGGAGATGGCCGGCGACGCCGCGAACACCGCCGAGAATGCGAGCACGAAGCTGAACATGAACATCACGAGGATGAGGAACTGCGACGCGACCGCGATGATCTCCGTCGCTGTCATGTCATCGTCGAGGGTCGGGATGCGCGAGAAGCCCCACGTCGTGAGCGTGATGACCACGACGGTCAGCAGCAGCAGTACCAGGAAGAGCCGGCGGCGCAGCAGCTCCTGCAGCTGGAGCCGGGCGATGGTGAAGGCGAGCATCAGTTCGGCTGTCCCAAGAGCCTGAGGAAGCGGTCCTCTAGGGACTCGTGCCTAGGCTCGACCGCGTAGACGCGGCCGCCGAGCCGCACGATGTGCGCGACAAGCTCGGGAACACGCTCGTCGTCGATCCCGCGTACGACCAGCCAATCGCCCTCGGCATCAAGCTGACCGTAGCCGGCCAAGGCCGTTCTCGCGGCGCGATCGAGTCCGCTCGCGCGGATCCGCACTGTGTCCCCGCCGAGGAGCTCGTCGAGCGTGCCCTGCGCGACGACCCGGCCGCGATCAACGATGGCGACGCGGCTGCAGACCTGCTCGACCTCGCCGAGCAGGTGCGAGTTGAGGAAGACCGTGGTGCCTCGCTCGCCGAGCCCGCGGATGATCTCGCGCACGTCGTGACGTCCGACGGGATCGAGCGCGCTGGTGGGCTCGTCGAGGACGACCAGATCTGGCGCGCCGATCAGCGCGACGCCGAGGCCGAGCCGCTGCTGCATCCCCTTGGAGAACGTGCCGACGCGGCCCGATCCGCGGTCGGAGAGACCGACGACCGCGAGCGCGTCCTCGATCTCGCGCGGCCACGCGCTGCGGTCGATCCCGGCGAGCTCGCAGTGCAGCGCGAGCACCTCACGCGCGGTGAGCCACAACTGATAGCGGAAGAGCTCGGGCAGGTAGCCCACGCGTCGGAGCGCGTTACGGTCGCCGATCTCCGCGCCCAGGATCTCGGCGTGACCCGATGTCGGCGGTGTCAGCCCAAGTAGCAGCTTCACCGCGGTCGTCTTGCCGGCTCCATTGGGTCCGAGGAAGCCGAAGACATCCCCGCGCGGGATGGTCATCGTCAGGCCCGCGAGCGCGGTGATGCTCCCGTAGCGCTTTGCCAGCTCGTGCGTGCGTATCGCCGGCGCGTCGATCAACGGAGCGAGTTTGCCACCGCCAGGACCTGTTGTTCCGTCAGGGTGCCGGCCACGCCGTACACGATGCCGTCCTTCTGCCAGATGACGGCACTCCCGAGCCCCGTCGAGTCGCCGACGAAGATGCCTTCGACGCCCTGAACGGTGACCTTCTTCGACGTGGCCATGTCCACGGGGATGGGAACGGGGAGCGTGGTCGAGGGGTCCTTGATCGCTCGGATCTGGGCGGCCAGCTGCGGCGAGATGCCGGGCTGCGCCAGCAGATAGGTCTGCAGCTGCTCGACCGTCACGCCGTCGGACTGCACCACCGGCGGCTTGCCCTGCGCGACGATGAGCTTCGGCATCCCGGTGAACGGACTTGCGCTGGTCGCACCGGTCGGGGTGGTTCCGTCGTCGTAGAAGGCGACGACCGCGGGTCCACCGGTGATGAAGAGCTTGCTGCCGTCCATGTTCGCGGGCATCGGAGGTGGTGTGCGCTTCTGCGCTGCCGCGGCCTGCCGCGCCTTCTCGGCGCTGAACGTGAACGTAGCGGTCGTCTTCGGCATCACGCCGTAGCGTGGTGCACCGACACCGGCGGGAAGGTTCGCTGGGGTAAGCACCGTGATACCACTCTCGCGCGCCGCGACGCGGACGTCGGGAACGTCATACGGCTTCGGCTGCTCGGTCCAGGTCAGTGTCCCGTATGCGTCGAAGCTCGACGCTCCACTCAGGTCGGCGCTCGTGATCGGTACGGCGACGATCTGCTTCGGCTCAAAGATCGTGAGGATCGTCTCCGCGAGTCCGCTCATGGTGAGCACCGTCGCGACGAGGGCGACGGTTGCCGCGGCGGACAGGCCCTTGAGCCAACCGCTAACGGCGGCCGCGCGACGCGGCGGCGTTACCGCGCGCGTGACCGGCGTGATGCGCTCGCTCTCAACGCGTGCGCGCAGACGTGCGAGCGCACGGTCTGTATCGACCTTTGGCTCCGGGCCGGAAAGCATGTCCTCTATGTCACTCATTTCGTGACCTCCTTGCGGAACGCGTCCTCCGCGCGGCGGAGAAGAGTCCCAATACTCGATTGCCGCAGCCCGAGCGCCGCGGCGATCTCCTCGTAACTGAGTCCGCTGTAGCGAAGCGCGAGAAGAGCTGCGCTCCGCTCGGGTAGGCGCGCGAGTGCCGCGCGGACCTCGGAGGCGGTCTCGGCCGTCTCGGCGGCCTGGGCCGGATCCGGCGCAAGCGCGTCGCGGCGCAGCGCCTCGACCGCGTCGCGCTTCCCGCGTCGATCGCGCGAGCGAAGGACGTTGAGCGCGGTGTGCGCCGCCGCGGCGTACAGCCAGGGCGCGGCGTAATGCGCGTCCGCTGGGTGCTTCCGATAGAAAGAGACGAAGACGTCCTGCGCGACGTCCTCGGCCTCGTCCACATCGGCGACAACGCGGTGGGCGATTCCGACCACCCTTGGGTATTCCCTCCGGAACAGGTCTTCGAAAGCCGGCGGCATGCCCGGTATCGGGGCGGTCCCGACTCGCAGACGCTCCGCCGCTTCCATCTCTTCCTTCAAAGCACCGCCCAACCGCCAAATGTGACGGCCCGGCCGATTGTCCTCTACGGATTCCTGGAGGGAGGCGGGGCGGACGGCAAATCCGCGCCCGTCATGACATCGCTCGGTTTGGCTTTGACGAGCATCGTGATGCGTCGGGAGCCGTCGACGACGCTCAGCGCAGGATCACCAGCGCCTGCGCTTTGCCCTGCACCGGATAGGACGTCGCGACCGGCCCGTCGAACCACACTTCGACCTGAAGACCGGGCACGAGATCGCGGAGTGTCGCCGCGACCTCGCCACTCTGGGCTCGGCGTGTGATCCGCGTACCGGTCGTCACCGCGACCGACGCCTTGTCGCCGATGGATGGGTGTGACGGATGCGCTTCCACGAGCACCGTCACGCCATCGGCCCGCCCGCTGACGCTCGTGATGAATCCGGTGATGTCGGAGCTGCGGTTCGCCGCGCCGCCCCCGCAGGCCGAGGCGACAAGCATCGCGAGCGCGAGGAGCACGATGCGCACGTCGGTCCGACGAGCCGGCTGCCCACCCGGTTCCATGGCGTGCCACGCTACAGGGGTGCTGATCCGCGAGCAGCCCGCCACCGAGCTGACCGTGGCCACGCGGATCCTGGCTCGTGCGGATGCGCTCGCGCCCGAAGGACGGATCACGCTCCGGCTGAACGACGTCCTTTATGTCGCCGGCCGCGGCGTCTCGAACCACACCATGACGCCGTACGACGTCGTGTCGATCCTTCTCGCGGACGGCTCGCCGCTCCTCGGCGTGCCACCCGACGACCTGCACGAATACGTCGCGGCTCATCGTGCCGCTCGGCAGGCCGAGAGCGTGGGACGCGGCTCGAACGGCGTGTTGATCGCGGCACCGTCGCTGCGCGCGTGCGCGATCTCCCTGCTGGCGCGACGCAGTGGCGAACAGGGGACGCATGGCCCGAGCCTCGAGCAGGTCTGGGAAGAACTGGTCGCGGAGGCGCGGATCTCGGGTGCGCTCATCGGTGCGTTCCCCACGGAGGATGCGACGCCCGGCTGAGCACGACACTGGCCGTCGCATGCACCGACCGCGGACATGGCGCCGATCAAGCGCACCCCGCGTCAGACGCAGCGGCGTCAACCTGGACGGGAGTCCGTCATGCGACCGCGCCCGCAGAGTAACGACTCGAGGCAGCGGGGAAGCGGAAAGCTGGACGACAAGGTCTCGCTCATCACCGGTGGCGACAGCGGCATCGGGCGGGCGGTGGCGATCGCGTTCGCCAAGGAGGGAGCCGACGTCGGCATCGTCTACCTGAACGAGCACGATGACGCGAAGGAAACGAAACGGCTCGTCGAGGAGCAGGGGCGCCGGTGCGTTCTCGTCGCGGAGCACTCGGCGGTCTCCACGTCCTCGTGAACAACGCCGCCGAGCAACACGAAAGCAGCGATGCAACACCTGCGTAAGGGCGATGCGATCGTGAACACGACGTCGGTCACCGCATACCGGGGAAGTCCGCATCTGCTCGACTACTCGTCCACGAAGGGAGCGATCGTGTCGTTCACACGCTCGCTCGCGCTATCGCTCGCCGAGAGAGCATCCGCGTGAACGCGGTCGCGCCCGGCCCGATCTGGACACCGCTGATCCCATCGACGTTCGGGCCGGACAAGGTCGCCTCCTTCGGCAAGGACACTCCGATGGGCCGCGTGGGCCAGCCCGAAGAGGTCGCTCCGTCATTCGTGTTCCTCGCGAGCGACGACGCCTCGTACGTGTCCGGTCAGGTGCTCCATCCCAACGGCGGCGAAGTGGTAAACGGCTGACGCACCGTGCGCGGGCGTGCTCGGTCGCCCAACGACCGAGCGCCATCCGCGGTGGCGTCGGAGTTGCAGTCGAAAGCGGTGTGGACTGGATCGGGGCGATCCTCGAGCGCATCCGGACGATGGAGTGCCCGGCGTGCGGAGCACGCCTCGCCAGCTGCGCGGTGCGTGGGATCACCGCCGAGCCTCATGCGCTGGTCGTGAAGCTCGCGTGCTCGGTGTGTGGCGAGTCGAGCGTCGCGGTCGTCGAGCGCGAGGACGAGAAGACACCGGCCTTCACCAAGGACGATGTCCTCGATGCCCACGACTTCCTGCAGACCTGGCACGGTCCACTCGCGCAGGTCATCAACAACACGGGCAGTAACGCGATCAACAACGCCGCTTAGTCGACCAACAAGACCGCTTAGGGAGAGAAGACATGGCAAAGATCGAGAAGGACATCACTGTCGACGTTCCCGTCAAGGTCGCGTACGAGCAGTGGACACAGTTCGAGTCGTTCCCCGAATTCATGGAGGGCGTGAAGGAGGTCGTTCAGCTCGATGAGAAACGGCTTCGCTGGTGCGCCGAGGTGGCCGGCAAGGACGAGGAGTGGGAGGCCGAGATCACTGACCAGGTCCCGGACCGCCACATCGCATGGCGCAGCGTCACGGGCGCGCCGAATTCCGGATCAGTGACCTTCCAGCCCGTCGGCGACGGTAAGGCGAAAGTCAAGCTCGAGCTCATGTACGAACCGCGCGACGCGGCGGAGAAGGTGGGCGACGCGCTCGGCTTCCTGGAGCGTCAGGTGAGCGCGGACCTCGAGCGGTTCAAGGAGTTCATCGAAACCCACGGCGCGCCCACCGGCGCGTGGCGGGGTGAGGTCCGCGGCGGTCAGGTCCAAAAGGGCTCAGGCACCAAGACCTCTTAGCAACAGCTATGACGGAGCGGCGATCGTCAGGTCCGGAGGGCCGCGATCGCCGCACCGATCTTCTCCCACAGCGTGGGGCTGCCATTTCCCTCGTGCCCAACGGTGTCCGTGCCGATCGGACTTCGGCGTAGTCGCACTTGCAGCAGGATCCGGTAGAGGATCTCCCATTCTTCGTATGGCAGGTCGATCGTTTCGAGCTGGCGCGCGATCATCTCCACCGACACGGCACCATTGTCCGCGCGCATGAGCGCGTCCTCGATCTCCTGCGACTCCTTCGTCCATGTCTGATACGCCTCGGTGAACGCGAGCTCGCGGACAAGCGCCGCGCGTGCGCGCGCCAGCGCCTTCGGCTTGCCGCTGAGCCCGAGGTCCATCGGATGAACGGTGATGATCAGGTCGGCGCTCCGCAGCTGGACCAGACGCTCCGGCACGAGCGCGCGCACCCCAGCGCCGCCGACGAGCGCGAGGATGCGACCCGGCAGCGCGAGCGGCCACGGCGCCTGACCGCGGCGCACGCGGATGCTCGCGCGGTCGAGCGCCGCGGTGAGGTCGCGAACGACGACCTCGTAACCGCCCGGCTTGATGGCGATCGGCACATGCGCGGTCTCGTGTCGTCGCACCAGTGCGGCAAGCTTGAGCACCGGCGTGACGAGCATGAGCCACACCAACACGACCGCGAGCGCTAGGGCGTTCGGGTAGCCGGAGAGAAGCGCGCGGATCATGCCCGCGGCGCCGGGACGTTGGTCGCGCAGTCTGCTGGCGACGTAGCCGACGCCGAGCGGCGCACCGATCGCGAGGACGAGCATGCCGATGCGGACCCAGTTCTCGATCCACGGTGGGACCGTCACTAGGCCGAGGAGGAAGGTGGCGACCGACGGCAGCGCGACGCCCGCGATCGCGATCGGCCAGACCAAGGAGAGCAGCGCCATGATCGAGAGGAGAAGCTGCTTGTCCTTCGCGACCTTGCCGAAGAGAACGAGCGTTGCCCAGCTGAAGGCGAGGCTCAGCAGCCGCCCCAGCTGGCGGCTGACGAAGGCGAAGAGCGCTCCGATCGGTAACACCGCCTTTGGCGGTGCAATTGCCGGGCTAGGGCCATCCGCGCTGGCTCGCCTGGCTGCACTGCTATCGTCCGGCCGAGGTGCTCAAAGTTCTCATTGCCGACGATTCGAATCACATGCGCGAGCTGGTGCGCATCACGCTATCGAGCCAGGGTTGGCGCGTCGTGGAGACCGGGGATCCCGACGCGGTCACGGAGCTGGTGAAGACCGCGATGCCCGACGTCGTGCTGCTCGACGTGACGTTCGAAGGCTTCAAGCACGACGGTTTCGATGTCTGCCGCACTTTGAAGGGTGACCCGGGGACCAAGGACGTTCCGGTCGTAATGCTCAGCGCACACGACAAGGCCGCCGACAGAGCCGAAGGCCGCGCCGTTGGCGCATCCGACTACCTGCTGAAGCCATTCGGGCCGATCGAGCTCATCGACGCGATCAAGAAGGTGCTCGACCTCAAGTAAGCGGGCGCCGCAGTACCCTCCCACCGTGGACCAGCGGTTCCTCGATTCGCTCCGCGATCAGGTCGCCTCGATCCGCGAGGCCGGCCTCTACAAGAAGGAACGGATCATCAGCTCACCGCAGGGCGCCGAGATCGCGGTCCGCCCCGTTCTCGAGGTCATCAACTTCTGCGCGAACAACTACCTCGGGCTCTCCGACGATCCAAGAGTGCTCGCGGCCGCGCACGCCGCGCTCGATCGTTGGGGCTACGGCATGTCGTCGGTTCGCTTCATCTGTGGCACCCAGGACATCCACAAGGAGCTGGAGGACCGACTCACGCGCTTTCTCGGCACCGAAGACACCATCCTGTACGGGTCCTGCTTCGACGCGAATGGCGGCCTGTTCGAGACGGTGCTGGGCGAAGAGGACGCGGTCATCAGCGACGCGCTCAATCACGCGAGCATCATCGACGGCGTCCGCCTGTCGAAGGCGAAGCGCTTCCGGTACGCCAACAACGACATGGCGGATCTCGAACGCCAGCTGAAGGAAGCCGAGTCCAGCCGCTTCAGGCTGATCGCGACCGACGGCGTTTTCTCGATGGACGGGATCATCGCCGACCTCAGCGCGATCTGCGACCTCGCCGAGCAGTACCGGGCACTCGTGATGGTCGACGACTCGCACGCCGTCGGCTTCATGGGCGCTAACGGCCGCGGCTCACACGAGGCGCGCGGCGTCGTCGGTCGCGTTGACATCCTTACCGGCACGCTCGGCAAAGCGCTCGGTGGGGCATCCGGTGGCTACACCAGCGGGCGCAAGGAGATCGTCGAGCTACTGCGGCAGCGCAGCCGGCCGTACCTCTTCTCGAACACGCTCGCGCCGGTCATCGCCGCGGCGTCCATCGCCGTGCTGGACCTGATCGAGTCGGCCGGTGATTTGCGTGAACAGCTGTTCGCCAACGCCGCCCGTTTCCGGAAGGGTATGACCGCGAACGGCTTCCGCCTCGTCCCCGGCGAGCACCCCATCGTTCCGGTGATGCTCGGTGACGCGAAGGTCGCGACGCAGGTCGCGGACAAGCTGCTCGCGGAGGGCATCTACGTCATCGCCTTCTCATTCCCGGTCGTGCCGCGCGATCAGGCACGCATCCGCGTGCAGCTTTCGGCGGCGCACACGTTCGAGCATGTCGATCGCGCCGTCACGGCGTTCGCGAAGGTCGGTCGCGCACTCGGAGTGATCTAGTGCGCGCGCTCGTCAAGAGTCGCCCCGAGCCGGGGATCTGGCTCGAGGACGTCGAGCGTCCGAGGATCGGTCCGAACGATCTTCTCGTGCGTGTCCGCTACACCTCGATCTGCGGGACCGATCTCCACATTTGGAACTGGGACGCGTGGGCGCAGAAGACGATCCCGGTGCCCCTTGTCATCGGTCACGAGTTCGAGGGATCCGTGGCCGAGATCGGTAGCGAGGTGAGCGGGTTCACCACCGGACAGCGCGTCGCCGTCGAGGGCCACGTGACGTGTGGGCATTGCCGGAACTGCCGCGCCGGCAGGCGCCACCTGTGCCGCAACGCCGTGGGGATCGGCGTGCAGCGACCCGGCGCGTTCGCCGAGTACGTCGCGGTGCCCGCCGCGAATGCGTACGTGCTTCCGCCGGGGATGCCCGATGAGATCGGCGCGTGCCTTGATCCACTCGGTAACGCGGTGCACAGTGCGTTGTCGTTCGAGCTCGCGGGCGAGGATGTGCTCATCACCGGTGCCGGGCCGATCGGCGTCATGGCCGCCGCTGTATGCCGCTTCGTCGGCGCCCGCTATGTCGTCGTCACGGACCGCAATCACTATCGGCTCGCGCTCGCGCGCCGCCTCGGTGCGACCCTTGCGGTGGACTTCACCACGACGACGCTCGACGCCGTGATGAAGGAGCTCGGAATGCTGGAGGGGTTCGACGTGGGGCTCGAGATGTCCGGCAGTCCCGAGGCGCTCCGTTCGATGCTGGCGTTCATGAACAACGGCGGCCGCGTCGCGCTGCTCGGGATCCCGGAGAAAGAGATCCCGATCGACTGGAACCAGGTGATCTTCCGTGGCCTCACGCTGAAAGGGATCTATGGACGAGAGATGTTCGAGACGTGGTACCGGATGGGCTCGATGCTGCAGAGTGGTCTCGACATCACCGGGGTGATCACCCACCGCTTTCCAGCAAAGGAATTCGCGCAAGCGTTCGACGTCGTCCGCTCCGGTCAGTGCGGGAAGGTCGTTCTCGACTGGACCGCTTGAGGGTTCCTAACATCGCCGCGATGCCACGACTCGTGCTCCACGATGCCGCGCTCGCCGACGGCACCTCCGACTCGCTGCGGACGGGCGTGAGCCTCGCGATCGAGAATGGGCAGATCGCGTGGATCCGGCCCAACGATGAGGCGGACACGACCGACGCGGAGGTCGTCGACGCCGGCGGCGCCACGATCGTTCCGGCGATGGTCGACTGCCACAGCCACCTGACGATGCAGGGCGGCAGCCACTGGATCGCGC
>JANMSU010000034.1:0-14095 GCA_031389835.1 Chloroflexota bacterium | reverse complement strand
GGAGAGGTGTTCGTGAAGAACACATCCGCGGGGACGGACTTCAGGTTCACCTTGAAGCCTGCGGCTTCCCAGTTCTTCTTGTTGATGTCCTGCGTCTTCTGACGTACGGCGTTGACCGTCGTCTGGTAGGTCATCTCGAGCTTTACGCCACCCTTGGCGCGAACGTTGTCGGTGCCGAGCTTCCAGCCTGCGTCGTCCAACATCTTGGCCGCGCCGGCAACGTCGAACTTGTTGCAGAACTCGGTGGTGTTCTTGGACTCGTACTCGGCCACGCCGGTGACGATGTTGCATCCGGGCTTGCCGGCGTCGCCGTAGATCTGCGTCGCGACCGTCTTACGGTCGGTCGCCATCGCAAGAGCCTGACGCACGATCTTGCCGTCGGGGCCATTGAAGTACGGGTGCTTCGTAGTTGGCTCGGAACGCTGGTCGCCGAGCGACGGGCTCGGGTTGGCGAAGTTGATGACCAGACGCTCTGAGCTGGAGCCGAAGGCCAGCAGCATCTGACCCTTGGTGCTCGTGTCGGCCATCGGCTTCAGCACGCTGGCCTCGACCTGGAGGTTCCATGCGTAGTCGACATCGCCGGTCTGGAAGACCGCGCGAGCCGAGGACGGGGCGTCGCCGCCACCCTTGAACGTGACCGACTTGAAGTACGGCTTGTTCGGGTCGCGGTAATTCTCGTTCATGTCGTAGGTCACGACGTCGCCCGACTTGAACTCGCGGACCTTGTACGGTCCGGTGCCGATCGGCTTCACGTTGCCGGGCGCGTCCTTGAGCTTCGCACCGACGAACGCGTTGAACTGTGCCTTCTGGAGGATCAGCGACTGACCCGCCATACCCCACTGGTATGAGTTCGGGGTCGGCGCGTCGTACGTGATCACGACGGTATTGGCGTCCTTCGCGACGACCGACTTGACGCCGGTGGTCGCGGCATTGGTGGACGTCGCGGCCGTCTTGTCCTTGGTGAGCGCGAACGTGAATGCGACGTCTTCCGCGGTGAACGGAGTTCCGTCCGACCACTTCACGCCGGTTCGGAGCTTCCACGTGACCTCGGTCAGGTCGGCCTTCACGCCGCCGTTCGAAACGGTCGGGATCTCAGATGCGAGGCCGTTCGCGAGTGGCTTGCCGTCCGGACCCCACGAGGCGAGCGGCTCGAGGACGAGACGCGCCGCGTCGAAGTCCTTGGTGCCAGTCGAGAGATGCGGGTTCAGGATCGTTGGCGCCTGCCAGTAGAGGATCTTGAGGTCGTCGCCCTTGCCGCGCGCTACCGGCGCCGTTGTGGCCGATGCGGCGGTCGTTCCCGACGGTGCCGGCCCTGCCGGTGCCGGTGTGCATGCTGCGATCGCTAGTGCTGCGACGAGCCCGACGCCCGCCGCGCGTTGCCACTGAATGGTCATTCCGTGTTGGTACCTCCCACGCCTTCTCAGCAATCCCGCATCGCGGAACAGCCCGCGATGCATCGCAGGCTACCTTCGTACCTCGCGGAGGGCAAGACGGTTCGGTTGGTATGCCCAGGTCTTGACTTTAGGTGCGGATGGTCGCCCCGTGCTGATGGAGGAGGCGGCCCTCGATCCGCTTGACCGCTCGCTCCACATCGGCATCGGTCAGGGTGCCCTCGGGTGACCGCAGGACCAGCCGGATCGTGAACGATTTCTTACCCTCGCCGGCCTGTGGACCGCGATAAAGATCAACCAGCGAGACCGACTCGACCAGGGCCTTACCCGCCGCCCGGACCGCCTCCAGAACGGCCGCATACGGTGTCGTTTCGTCAAGGACCACACCCAGATCGCGGATCGCGGCCGGATAGCGGGGCGGCGGTCCGACCTGCGGGGGCGCGACGCGCTCGAGTAGGGCGGCCACGTCCAGTTCGCCCACGAACGTTTCTTCTGGCAGCTCCCACAGATCGGCGACGCGGGGGTCGAGCTGCCCCCAGGTGAGAGCCGTGCGCTCGTCTGGACCGCGGCGCTCCGACCGTCCGGGATGAAGGCCCGGCGCGCCGACGTGCGCGCTGCCGAGGTCGCCGACATGCAGCTTCGCGAACGTGCCGTCGATGATCGCCTTGAGGTCCCAGAGGTCGTAGCGGCGAGCGGGTCCAAGCCAGCTCTCTCCGTGCGCGGCTCCCGCAAGCAGTACCGCGGCGATCCAACGTTCCTCGGGGAGATCGTGCGCGCGCGGCAGATACACCGGAGAGATCTCGAAGATGGCGACGCCGTCGCGGTGTCGCAGATTGCGCCGCGCGGTGTCCAGGAGACTCGCTCGCAGCGTGGGCCGAGCCGCGGACTGGGCCGGTGTCGTCGGGTTCTGGATCGTGAGCGGGTACGGCGTGATGCGAGTCCCATCCGCGGTGAGCCGCTCGAGCCAGGCCGGATCGATGAGCGAGTACGAGACGGTCTCCTGAAGACCCATGCCGACCAGGGCGTCGCGCAGTCGTTCCCGGAACTCTTCGCGCGGGTGCGCTTCGACGAGCGGCAGCGGTCCGTCGGGCACGCGGGTCGGAAGCCGGTCATAGCCAACGATGCGCGCGACCTCCTCGATCAGATCCTCGGGGATCGCGATGTCGGTGCGAGCGACCGGCGGCCGCGCGACGAGTGCCTCGCCATCTTCCGACACGGCGAAGCCGAGTCCGTTCAGCGCAGCGACGGCTTCGTCGCGCGTCACTTCCATACCGAGGTGGCGCGCGAACTTCGCGAACGGGATCCGCACCGGGGTCAGCGCACGCGGTCGCGGATAACGGTCCACCGTTCCCGCGTGGCGAGCGCCGGCGTGCTCGCGCAGCAGCTGGATGGCTCGGGCCAGTGCGCTCGGCACGAGGTCCGGACTGAGATGCCACGAGAACCGCCGCGCCGCGGCGCTACCGGATGAGCCGCGCAACCCGAGCTTCGTCGCGGTCGCGCCGACGCTCTTAGGAGAGAACGAGGCGCACTCGAGCGCGACGGTCGTCGTGTCCATGCGGATCTCGGAGTCCTCGCCGCCCATGATCCCCGCGAGCCCGAGAACGCGCTCCTCGTCCGCGATGACCAGCGTGCCGTCCGGCAGCGCGCGGTCGATGCCATCGAGCGTCTTCAGGCGCTCCCCTGTGCGCGCCTGCCGCGCGACAAGCGTCCCACCTTTGACCTGACGAAGGTCGTAGGCGTGCAGCGGCTGGCCGAGCTCCAGCATCACGTAGTTCGTGATGTCGACAACGTTCGAGATCGGCCGCATCCCCGCGGCGATGAGACGCTGCTGCATCCACTCCGGAGACGGTCCGATGCGAATGTTCTCGAGACGAGCCGCGGCGAACCTGGGGCAGTTCCCCTCGTCCTCGATGCGGACGTCTAGTCCGTTCGGCGCGGTCTTGCCAGGCGGATCGCCGGCCGGATCTCGCAGCGGCTGCTGCAGCAGCGCCGCGACTTCGCGCGCGACGCCGACGATCCCGAGGCAGTCGGGCCGGTTCGGTTGCAGCTCGAGCAGTAGGACCGTCTCGCCGAGCGCCTCGGAGAGCGGCGCACCGACGGGTAGCGTGTCGTCGAGCAGCAGGATCCCCTCGTGCTCCTCACCGAGGCCGAGCTCCTTTTGCGACAGGACCATCCCCTCGCTCTTGATGCCGCGCATGTCCTTCGGCTTCATCACCATGCGGTCCCCGGTGTGCCCGTCGACGTACTCCGCCCCGACCTCTCCGTAGGCGACGGTCGAGCCGGGCTTCAGGTTGGTCGCGCCGGTGACGACGATCTTGCGTCGCCCCTCGCCGTAGTCCACGGTCGCCAGGGTCAGCTTGTCGGCATTGGGATGCTTTGAGAGCTCGGCGACCCGCCCGACCCAGATCTTGTCCCACTTCTGTCGCTCGATGCCCTTCACCTCGGTGCCCGACATGTGCAGGCGATGCGCGAGATCGTCGGCCGAGATGATCACGTCGACATACACGCGCAGCCACGACAGCGGAACTCGAATGAGCATCTAGAAGTTCTCCAGGAAACCGAGGTCGTTCTGCGCGAAGAGCCGTATGTCGGGCACGCCCGACATCACCATCGCGAGGCGCTCGATGCCGCCGCCGAACGCGAAGCCCTGGTAGCGGTCCGGGTCGTAGCCGACGCGCCGCAGCACGTCCGGGTGGACCATGCCGCAGCCCGCGGCCTCGATCCAACCGTCGCCGCCGCAGGTGTGGCAGTGCGGATCCTTGCCCTCGCAGATGACGCACGAGAACGCGATCTCGGCGGACGGCTCCGTGAACGGGAAGTAGTCCGGCCGGAAGCGCACGTTGCTCTTGCTCCCGAAGATCTGTCGGGCGAATGAATAGAGGACACCCTTGAGGTCCGCCATCGTGAGCTTCTCGTCGATCGCGAGCCCCTCGTACTGGAAGAGGATGCTCTCGTGGATCGCGTCGGTCGCCTCATACCGGTAGCAACGGCCCGGAACGACAACCCGGATCGGAGGCTTGCGCTGCTCCATGATCCGCACCTGCATCGGCGACGTGTGCGTGCGTCCGAGGAGCGGCTTCTTCGGGTCGTCGCCGAGCGGGTTCGAGACCCATAACGTGTCCCACTTCTCCCGTGCCGGGTGACCGGGTGGGATGTTGAGTGCTTCGAAGTTGTAGTAGTCCGTTTCGATCTCCGGACCCTCGACGGTCTCGAACCCCATCGTGGCGAAGACGCGCGAAACGTCGCGGATCGTTGCGGTGATGGGATGCAGCCGGCCGATGCGCACCGGGCGGCCCGGAAGCGTCAGGTCCTCGCGCTCGCCCAGGCTGTGATCGACCCGGGCACCGCGTAACGCCGCGCCGCGACCCTCGAGCGCGTTCTCGATGCGCGCCCTGGCTTCGTTCACCGCGGCGCCGTATGCCGGCTTCTCGGGAGCAGGCAGCGTCGCGATCTTCTTCGTCGCCTGAGTGACCTCGCCGTCCTTACGTCCGAGGTAGCGGACCCGCACAGCCTCGAGCGCGGCGTCGTCGGGGCAGGCGGCGATCTCCGCTACCGCGCGGTCCGCGAGTGCCTTTAGGTCCGCAGCTCCTGCCGGCATGTGGTCCTTCTCCTGCTAGCCCGGGCCTCGGCCGAAAACTCCCATCAAAAAAGCCCGCTCGCTCCAGTGCTTTCGCACTCGGGACGAAGGCGGGCCTCCGCGGTACCACCCGATCTCCCACCAGCTCATCGCAGGGGGTGAACCCCCTGCAACCCCCCTGCACACAGCCGATGGACACTCGTGGGGAGCGCTATCGGGCTCCGCCCGGATGCGCTTTTCTGCGCATCGGCTCGGGAGTGAATTCCCGCGTTCCGTGTCGCTGCGGGCTTTCAGTCAAATGACCCGCATTCCCTGTCCGACGTCTTCGCGGTACTGGTCTCCGTCGCGGCCTTATGACGAGCTGGTCGTGCTGGATTCTTTCTTGTCGGTGACGAGGTCGAGGTAGTGACGGAACACTTTGGGGTCTCGCACGGCCATGTCGGCGAGGACCTTACGGTCGAGCTGAACGCCAGCGGTCCGCATCGCGGACATGAGCCGGCTGTACGAGACACCCGACTCGCGCGACGCCGCGTTGATGCGCGCGATCCACAGCGCGCGGAACTGGCCCTTCTTCTTGCGGCGGTCGCGGTACGCGTAATTGAGTGCGTGTAGCGCGGCCTCGCGGGCGGGCCGGACGAGCTTGTGCTTCGCCCCGCGGCGCCCCTCGGCGGAGTTCAGGAGCTTCTTGTGCTTCTTGTGGGCGGCGACCCCGCGCTTTATCCGTGTCATGCCGTTCTCCCTATTTCCCGACCAGGTGCGGCAGCATCTTGCGGATCAGCCTCAGGTCTCCCCGGGCCACGACCGCCTTGCCTGCGTGCGCCCGCTTCCGGCGGGGCGACTTGTGCGCGTTCAGGTGGCCCTTGTAGGCCTTCATGCGCATGAGCTTGCCGCGCCCGCTCGCGACGAAGCGCTTCTTGGCGCCGCTATGACTCTTGATCTTGGGCACGACGGCAGGCCTCCTCGCGCGAAGTGTGAACGCCGATTGTACCGGTTAGTTCGTTCGCTTACGAGGCGCGGCACTCGGCGCAGCAGGCGGTGGTGGACTCACAGGCCGCGCCGCGGCGGTCGGCGCCGCCGCAGCGGGGCGCGCTGGCGCGGGCGGAGTCGGCGAAGGTGCAGCTGATCTCGGCGCGGCCGCGGGGCTTTGCGGCGGCGCTGCCGCAGCGCCGGGCGGTGGAGCTGCAGCGGGCCGCGCCGGGGCCGCGGGCGCTGGCGTCCGGGGCGCGGGGGCGCCCGCACCGGGGGCGGGTGGCGCCACTGATTGGGGGGTCTGCGGGGCCGGAGCGCCCTGCGCGTCGCGGCGAACGGGATTCATGATCATGATCATCGAGCGACCTTCGAGCAGCGGCATGCGCTCGACGATGCCGTGGTCCTTCAGGCGGTCGGCGACCTGCATGAGCAGGACGCGGCCACGGTCCGGGTGGGCCAGCTCGCGGCCGCGGAAACGAACGGTGACCTTGAGCTTGTCGCCCTCGTCGAGGAACTTCGAGGCTGACTTGATCTTGGTCTCGATGTCGTGCTCGTCGATCTTCGGTGTGATGCGGATCTCTTTCCAGGTGACCGAGCGCTGACGCTTCTTCGCTTCCTTCGCCTTCTGCTGCTCCGCATAGCGGTACTTGCCGAAGTCGAGGATGCGCGCGACCGGCGGCGTCGAGTTCGGCGCGATCTCGACCAGGTCGTAGCCGAGATCCTGCGCGTGCGCGAGCGCACGCTGCGTCGGGACGACTCCGAGCTGCTCGTTGTTCGGGCCGATCAGGCGCACGGCGGGGACGCGGATACTCTCGTTGATCCGCAGTTCGGGAGCGGCTATACGTGCGCCTCGGTTATGAGCAGAGGGACGGCCAGCCGGTGAGAGAAGTCAACTCGAGAGAGGATATCACCGCGCGAGCAACCCCTGAAGGCGGTCGCGCACAGAGGGCCAGTCCGTGCGCGTGATCCCATACACAACGCTTGTTCGAATACGCCCGTCGTGGGAGATGCGGTCGTCCCGGTGCTCCCCCTCCTTGATCGCGCCCAGACGCTCCATCGCGCGCTGCGACCGCTCGTTCAGCTTGTCTGTCTGCAGCCAAACACGGTGCGCGCCGAGGTCGTCGAACAGGTGGCGGAGCTGCAGGTACTTCGCTTCGGTGTTCGCGACGGTTCGGCGCGCACTCTCGCCGAGGAACGTCCAACCGATCTCCGTCGTCTTGTTCGCTCGGTCGATGTGCAGGAAGCGCGTGCTCCCGATCGGCGCGCCGTCGCTCGTGCGCCGCGTCAGGAACGCGACCTGGTTGCCGAGGATCTGCTCCTCGAGGGCCGAAGCGATCCAGCGCTCGAGCTCGGTCACATCGCGTGGCATGGGTACGAGCATCAGGCGCCAGATGTCATCGTCGTGCGCCACGGGAAAGAGCTCGGCGGCGTGCTCCCGTCGCAGCGGCTCGACACGCACGTGCGCGCCGCTGAGTGTCACGGGTCGCGGGTCGAACTCGGGCCGCGCGCGACCGACCACGTAGGCCATCTTCACGTCGTCGGCCCAGGTGCCCTTGTCGGTCATCACGCCGTCGCGCTCGATGCCCTCGACCTCGAAGCCCGCGCCCTTGTACGAGAAGATCGCGCGGTCGTTGTACGCGAGCACGCTCAGCGTCACCCGGTGGACCCCGAGGTCGTCCACGAGATGCTTGACCAGCAGACCCAGCGCCTCGCGGCCGAGGCCCCTGCCCCAGAGCGACGGCTCGCCGATACCGATCCCGACCTCGGCGCTCTTTCCCTTCGGCTGGAGGTCACGGTAGTTCGCCATTCCGATGGGACGGCCATCCCGTTCGATCGCGAACACAACGCCGCCGCGCGCCGCGATGAGGTCCAGCCACTTGCGCCCGGCCTCGTCGTCCGCGAAGCGACCTGGTCGACGACCCCACTGGTACCACGCGAAGTCCGGTTCGTTCGCCCAGCGGACCAGATGCCGCGCGTCGGCATGCGTCATCGGCCGGAGCGTGACGCGCTGACCGCGGAGTCTCGGCCCGCCCAAGGACGTCGTCGTCATGTCATCGCGTCGCCGACTGACGGCTCGTGCGCCGCGAAGTCAGCGGGAAGTGTCTTGGTGTCGCGCTCCTTCTTGATCCGCTCCACGAAGGCGTCGAACGCGACGCCACGCTCTTCCTCGCGGGATCCGCGGCGACGCACTGACACGCTGCCGGCGGCCGCTTCTTTGTCACCGACGACCAGCATGTAGTTCGCCCTGCGCTGCTGCGCCTCCTTGACGCGGTTGCGCAGATCCCCGGCCTGCGCGTCGAGATGAACACGGAAGCCGGACGCCCGTAGCTTCGCGGTGATCTCCCGTGCGTATTCGAGCGCCGTCTCGCGGACCGGGATCACCGCGACCTGCTCCCACGCCAGCCACAGCGGGAAGTTCCCCGCGTAGTGCTCGATCAGTCCTCCGACGAACCGCTCGAGGCTGCCGAAGAGCACGCGGTGGATCATCACGGCGCGCTCGCGCTGACCTTCGTTGTTCACGTACGTCACATCGAAACGCTCCGGCAGGTTGAGGTCGACCTGGATCGTCGGGCCCTGCCATTCGCGCCCGATCGCGTCCTTCATCTTGATGTCAATCTTCGGCGCGTAAAAGACGCCGCCCCCCTCGTCGACCTTGTACGGGATCTCGCGGACGCCGAGCGCGTCGGCCAACGCCTTCTCCGCCTTGTCCCACATCTCGTCGGTGCCCAGACGCCGCTCGGGCCGGGTCGACAGGTAGATCACGGGGTCCGTGTAGCCGAACGTGCGCAGGAACTCCATCGCGAGGTCGAAGACCTTGCCGATCTCGTCCTGTGCCTGCTCCCACGAGCAGAAGAGGTGCGAGTCGTCCTGCGTGAAGCCGCGGACGCGCTGCATGCCGTGCAGCGTGCCGCCGCGCTCGTAGCGATAGACGGTCCCGAGCTCTCCGATGCGCAGCGGCAGCTCGCGGTACGAGTGGATCTTCGACTGGAAGACCTTGATGTGCCCCGGGCAGTTCATGGGCTTGATCCAGAACTTCTGCGTGCCCTCGTCGAGCAGAAGCGGGCCGTACATGTTCTCGCCGTACTTCTCGAGGTGACCGGAGCGCTGATAGATCTTCTCGTTCGCGATATGCGGCGTGTACACCAGCGTGTACCCACGCTCGTGATGCACCTTCCGCCACCAGTTCTCGAGCTCCTCGCGCACGACCGCGAGGTTCGGGAGCCACAGGACGAGGCCCGATCCGAGCTCGTCGTCGATACGGAAGAGCTCGAGCTCTTTGCCGAGGACACGGTGATCGCGCTTTTCGATCTCCTGGAGTCGATTCAGGTACGCGTCGAGCTGCTTCTGGTCTGGCCACACGGTGCCGTAGATCCGCTGCAACTGCGGATTGCGCTCGTTGCCGCGCCAGTACGCGCCGGCGATCGAGAGCAGCTTGAACGGCCCGATCTTGCCGGTCTTCTCCACGTGCGGCCCCTTGCAGAGATCGACGAAACCGTTGTGCTGGTACGTGCTCACCTGCCCGTCCGTGACCTCGTCGTCGCTGTCCTCGTCCTGTCCCTTTTCAGCGAGCTTGTTGATCTGGTCGACCTTGTAGTCCTGCTTCCGCCCGCCGAAGAACTTCAGCGCCTCGGGCACGCTCATGTCCTTGTGCTGGAAGGCCGCGTCGTGTTTCACGACCTCGCGCATCTTCGCCTCGATGCTCCCGAGATCGTCGGGCGTGAGCGCGCGCGGCAGATCGAAGTCGTAGTAGAAGCCGTCCTTCACCGGAGGTCCGAACCCGAACTTCGCGCCCGGGAACAGCTCGAGGACGGCCCCGGCCATGACATGCGCGGTCGAATGCCGCAGCGCGTAAAGCGCTTCGTCACCGTGGTCGGCCGTCCGTTCCGTTTTCGCCATGCCGTTCCTCCTCGTGGCTTTGGGCGCAAAAAAGCGCCTTCGTCCCTATCTGTTCGGGACGAGAGGCGCTGCTCCCGCGGTTCCACCCGAGTTCCTCCGAAGAGGCTCTCTCGTTCGGGCTGTACGGGGCCCTCCCACTTCGCTCGGCGGTGGTCTCCGCATCGGTCACCGGCCCGGCTTACACCCTCCCGAGCTCGCTGACGGCAACTACGTGCGGCACTGTCCGCGTCTTCGCGAGACGCGAATCATACGCGGTCGTGACGTTGCGGGGCGTCCGCGCTAGGGCTGAAAGACGGACATAAGGGTTCCGCCCACGAGCGAAGCGATGACGAGGATGACGATCAGGAGGGCTAAGGCGCGGCTCAACGGACGTTGACCATCATGGCCGACCCCGTCGGCATTAGGCGATCGAGCGCGCCAGTGTGTCCCAAACGCGCTCTTGGACCGCGGCCGGGGCCGACCACCGCTCTTCGACGCGGCGACCGATGACGGTCATCTGGTTCGAGTACAGCTGGGCTGCCGACTGGAGCATCTCGAGCGCTTCTTCGCGCGCGGGGTGCTCGCGCCAGTCGAGCACGGTGACTCGCGCCTTCGCGATGCGCTGGTGGATCTTGTCGAGGACGACGTACTCCGGCCCCTGGGGCCACCGCTGCGCGGCGACGTCGATGCCGTGCACGAAAGTCACGCTCACGAGGTCGGCCTTGCGGAAGTCGTTGCCGCGGAACTCGTTTACCTTGCGCATCGGGTTGAGGTTGTCCGCGCCCGCGCCCCATGGCCGCCCGTAGATGCGAACGTTGGCGATGCGACCCGAGAACGTGCAGTCGATGAACTCCGCGGTGAATGACTCCCAGCCGTCGATGTTCGCGCCGTCGAACCGACAACGCTCGAAGCGCGCCTGTCCCGGGCGGACGGCGCGCAGGTCAGCCTCATCGAAACGGCAGTCGCGGAAGACGCTCCGCCGCCGGGAAGAGAACAGTGGTTGGAAACGGCGGTCCAGCGTCTGTCCGCGGAAGTCGCATTGCTCGAAGGCGCAGCCCTCCGGCGCGAAAGCGTCGAAAGAGGCGCGCCTGAAGTCGGCGTCACGGATCGTGACGCCATCGAACATCAGGACGCCCGAAACGGCGTCTATGGCCGTGCTACTCGCCGGGTTCTGCGGCCGCGTAGATCGGGACGATGTTCGACGACTGAAGCTCGTCCATCCGCGAACGACCCTCGAACACGACACCCTTCTCGATCACGAGGGAGGGTGTGGTGATGTCGCCGTGCACTTTTGCGGGACGGCGGAGCTCGACGGCCGACGTCGCCTTGATGTTGCCGACGACCTCGCCCTCGACGATGACCGTTCCGCAGCTGATCTCGGCCGTGACCTTGGCGCCGTCGCCGACCATGAGCAGGTCGTTGGTGGAGATCTCGCCGGTGAACGTTCCGTCGATCCGGACCTTGCCCTCGAAGGCGAGCTTGCCCTCGAACTCGGAGCCCTTGCCGAGAAGGGCGTTCAGGTCGCCCGCGCTCGGTGTCGTGTCCCGTGGTGCCGAGTAGTCGCGTGTGTCTCTCTGCTGCATGGTCTTGTTCCCTTCCGAAGCTTCCTCTTTGCGGCCCGATTCAGGCGTATGGGCAGGTTCCGGCGCTTCAGCGGGACGCCACACCGGCGCCGGCGCAGGACGCGCAGGACTGCTCGATCTCTTGAACGTAAGTCGGGACACTATCCCTTCAACGCGCGATTTCATAGAACGTCACCCCCGTACCTGTGGGGCAATCAATAGCGGGCTCGGCGCGCCGCAAGAGGGCGCCGATGTCATGAGGGCGCTCCGGCGGGGGCGCCGGAGGTGCGGAATGAGTGCCCATCAGAACGGTCGGCCCCGGATGCTGACCCCCCGGGAGGCGGCCGACATCGCGGGCGAGCTGACGGAAGAGGACTTTGACGCTCGGATCGGGAGTGTCTGCGTGAAGTGGGTCGCGGACAAGGCGGAGACGCTGACCGAGGCGTCGCTGATGCTCCGCGACTACGCCGAGTGGCTCCTGGGGCTCGAGCTGGATGGGTGGCAGCTGGTGGATCCGGTCGACGGCGGTCACGGCATCCTGGTGAACGAGGACCCCGAAAAGCGGCTGTCCGAGTCCGCCTGACCTGCCCGGAAGACATTTCTTGACCAACCTTTCAGACTGGCCCGATGGAAAGCACCCAGAAGCAGACGATCCTAGTCGTCGAGGACAACGAGAATGCCCGCCGCCTCCTGGACACGATCCTCCGCAGTGCCGGTTACGACGTCACCCTGGCAGCGGATGCCGAGGAGGGACTCCGCATCCTGGAGAGCGAGGTATCCGTCGATCTGATCCTTCTTGACCTGTTCCTGCCGGGAGCAGATGGAATGCAGTTCCTCCGCGCGCGCAATGAGATGGAGCCGGACCGCCAGCCCCCGGTCATCGTGGTGTCGGCGACCGAAGACATGGACACGCTCCGACCGCAGCTGCGCGAGCTCGGCGCGAAACTCGCGCTGCGCAAGCCGTTTGACGTCCAGGAGCTACTGGACGGCGTGAGCCGGTATGCGACCAAGCGAACGGCCAAGGCAGCCGCCCCTGCCGACGCAGCTGCGACGGCTGCGGTGACGGCGCCGGCAGGGAAGGCCCAACGCGCGAAGACGAAAGGCAAGTCAACCACGAAGTCGTGATCGCGCCTGCGCCGCCTGGTGCCGCGGCAACAGGCGCCGTAGGCCCGGCGCGTAGGTCAGGGCAGCCGCGGCGCGTAGGGAGTTGGACGATCACCGCTCTTTGGTTGCATCTGCACGTAGCCGCATCCCGCGGTGATGGTCAGCGCGATGAGGAGCGCGAGAAGACGAATCATCGGCCAACTGTGGAGGCGGCGCCCCAAACCGGTAGCCATACCTTCGACCTATGACCCCGCCTACTATTCCGCCCTTGAATCTCACACCGCTGCCGCGTGGCGGTACGGACCGATCGATGGCCGAGGTCATGACCACGATGCGAGCGATGCGCCGGCTCCGCCCGGATCCCGTACCAGAAGATCTCGTGCGCGAGCTCATCGAGGCCGCGATGTGCGCGCCGAGCGCGGGTCACCAGCAGGGCCAGGTGTTCATCATCGTGACGGACCGCGAGCGCATCGCGCGGCTCGCGACGGTCTGGCGGATGGTCGTCGACATGTACGAGGGCTGGATGGGCAAGGCCGATCCTCGCTACGGGATCGACCCACTGACCATCCGCACCTGGGACGCTGTTCACTACCAGCGCGATCACTTCGACGAGACGCCGCTGGTCATCGTCGCCTGCTACGACCAGCGCGCGTACCTTCGTGGCGTGAAGAGTCGAATCGGAGACATGGTCGCCGCGCTGCGAAAGGCAGGTCCGGGGCGCGCGACACGCATGCTCATGGGTGGCCTCATTGCGGTCGAGCTGCGGTCCGAGGCAGGGTCGATCTATCCGGCGATCCAGAACCTACTGCTTGCGGCACGGGCGCGCGGCCTGGCGGCCACGATGACCACCTGGCATCTATTCGCCGAAGCCGATGTGAGGAGGGTCCTCGAGATCCCGAGCAGCGTCCGAACCTACGCGCTCATCCCCGTCGGTTGGCCGCTAGGGCGTTTCGGTCCGGTGACGCGGCGCCCGCCAGACGAGGTCATTCGTCAGGACCACTGGTAGCGTTCTGTGGGCTCTGGGCGGCTCGAACGCCCGACCTCAGCGATGTCAACGCTGCGCTCTAACCAGCTGAGCTAAGAGCCCGTCGCCTCAAGGATACCGGACCTCGGTGGCCGCGCGCGCTCCGAACATGCGCAGCCCGTCGGTCGGCGCGTCCTTCGCGAAGCAGACGAACTGGAACGCGCCGAAGCCGTTCGGGTCGAGAAGGGTGTCCACCGCCGAGCGGCGTCCGAGCGCACGCAGCTGCTCGATCGGAGTGTCCGCGCGCGCGGTCGCTTCGCGGATCCCGAGCGCGATGAGCGCGTCGCGCTGCGTCGCGCGGCCCGCGAAGATGAAGCCGGCCCCCTCGGCGGCACGACGGATCGCGGTGAAGTTCACGCTTGCGGTCAGGTCGTGCGCACCCGGCTCGGCGTACGGATCCGTCACGAGCCGGTGGCGCGAGAAGCCGCGCAGCGTGCCCGCGCCAAGACGCGTGAGCAGCTCGTTCTCATCGCCGCCGTAGTCGACGAACAGCACGTAGCCACTGGTCAGCGCCGGTGCGAGGCTCGCGACCCATCCCTCGGCCGCGGGGCTCACCTCCCAGCTACCATCGCGCGGCTGTCGCTCGGGCACG
>JANMSU010000351.1:0-2118 GCA_031389835.1 Chloroflexota bacterium | reverse complement strand
CCGTCGGGGAATTTGAGACGACCGACTTCCGCAGTTCACTTCGGGCTCCCGGGAAAAGCGGGGCGAGCTCCGGCCCGATCGCTGCTACCTGCTTGGCCAGCTCGTCAGCGGGGAGGTCACGAAAATGCGCGCGGAGCACATCGATGAAAGGCAAGTACGGCGGCATGCCCTCGACGTCGTAGGCGCGACCGACGAGGACGCGCCAACCCGCTGCACGAGCACGATCGGCAATCTCGGCCAGGAGTCGGGACTTTCCAACTCCAGGCTCTCCACTGATAAGGACAACGCCACCTTGGCCAAGTTCCGCCGCGGCCATGCGCTGCAGCAGCGCACTCAGTTCGCGCTCGCGCCCCACGAAGGGCGCGGGCGATGGCCCAAGCAGGGAAGAGGGTTCCAACATCAGTCGGCCGACAGCATTGTGCATGCGGTCAGAAGCGTCTCGGCTACTTAATGGAAGATCGACAATGAGGATGAATCCGGCGTCGTCTGGCCCAAGCGCGCGCGTGATCCTGCGTCACGGAAGCGGGACTCCTGAGCCACTCCGTTTGCAACTTTGGGATTGGCCCGCCGAGGCGCCTGCCTGCCTGTTGCTGCACGGCATCGGCAACTACGGCCGCTACTGGGACTTCTTCGCCGACGCGATCGCGGGCAGGCTGCGCCTCGTCGCACCGGACGCGCGCGGTCACGGCGAGAGCGGACGGCCCGCAGACGGCTACGCGCCGCAGGAGTTCGTATCGGACGCTGTCGCGGTCCTTGACGCGCTCGAGATCGAGCGTGCGATCGTCGTCGGCCATTCGATGGGCGGAACGCACGCGATCCGCCTCGCGGCGGCGCACCCCGATCGCGTCGAGCGCCTGGTCATCGTCGACGCCGGGACGGAGGCGATGCGCGAAGGCTCGGAGCGAGCGCGGCGCCTCTCGCTCGAGCGCCCGGAGCGATTCGAGTACGCGGACGATGCGCTCGCGTATCTGCGCCGCACCTCCCCGGGCTACTCCGAGGACATCTACAAGAACCGGATGCGCTGGCTGTTCCGCGAAGATGCGGGCGACCTCGTGTGGCGCTCGAGCCGCGATGCGCTCGCGTCGATCATGACCAGCCGCGGCAGCGACCTGGCCGAGGCGCTCCGCACGGTCCGCTGTCCGGTGCTGCTGGTGCGGGGAACGAGATCGAACGTGCTCTCGGCGGAGGTCGCGGACCGGATGGTGAAGTCGGTGGCGGACGGCCGCCTCGTCGAGCTCGACGCCGGACACAACGTCGCGCTGGATCGTCCGACGGAACTGGCTGAGGTAGTCGTCGCTTTCACACGTTCCTAGGTCATTCGGCCCGGCGCCGGCACAACCTTGTGTCCCGGGCACGCTTACACAAGGTTACTGTGCTAACCTTGTGTAGCGACCAGGGAGGCAAAAAGGACGAGATGGCGGCGACCAAACGCTACGAACGGCGACGATGGACACCGGCCGAGGGCGCTTTCGGCGGACGGCGTAGCCGCCGCCGCTTCGACTACGACGCCTTCCTCCCCGACCCGATCGCCGAACTCGAGCCCAGTCTGCCCGCCGACATAGCGGGCATCGTCACAGAGGCAGAGGTCGCGGTCCGTGACCTCAACACCGGAGCGCCCGGACTTGGGGCGCTAGAGGCACTGTCGCGTCAGCTCTTGCGCGCCGAGGCCGTCGCCTCTTCGCGCATCGAGGGCCTCGAGATGTCGCACCGTCGGCTCGCGCGTGCGGCGTTCGATCCCGCCGAGGCCGACGCGAGTGCGCGCTTTGTACTCGGCAACGTGCGCGCGATGGAGGAGGCGATCGCGCTCGGTGCGCGCGCTCGCACCTTCACGATCCGGGACATCCGCGCCATTCACACGACGCTGTTTCGAGGCACTTCCTACGAGCGCCACGGCGGCGAGCTTCGCGCATCGCAGAACTGGATCGGAGGCGATGAGGAATCGCCGAGGAACGCTGACTTCATTCCGCCGCCTGAGGATCGCCTGGCATCGCTTCTCGACGATCTATGCGCGTTCGCCGAGCGCGACGACCTTCCAGCCGTGGCACATGCGGCCATGGTTCACGCGCAGTTCGAGACCATTCACCCCTTTGGTGACGGGAACGGGCGAGTTGGTCGGTG
>JANMSU010000315.1:0-1921 GCA_031389835.1 Chloroflexota bacterium | reverse complement strand
CTGGCCGCCGCAGAGCGAGATCAAGAACATGAACAGCTACGCGGCGCTCGAGGAGGCCCTGCCGTACGAGGCCGATCGGCTGTGGCAGGAATGGCGCGCCGGCGGAGAGCTCCGGACACGCAAGGGCAAGATCACGGTTGGCTGGAGTCCCGAGCGAAAGCAGACGTTCCTGCAGCGTTCGAAAGAGGACGTGCAGGACTATCGGTACTTCCCGGAGCCTGACCTGGTCGCGTTCGCGCCGTCGCGCGCGGATGTTGAGCGCCTGCGGGCGTCGATCCCCGAGCTCCCCCCCGCGCGCCGCGCGCGCTTCACGCGCGAGTACGGGTTGTCCGACTACGACGCGCGGATCCTGCTGGACGACCGCGCGCTCGCCGACTTCTTCGAGGCGACGGTCCGCGCGGCCGGCGGCGACGCAAAGACGGTCGCGAACTGGGTGACGGGCGAGTTCCTGCGGTACCTCAAGAAAGACGGCGGCGCGGTGACTGGCGCGAAGATCACGCCCGCGCAGCTCGGTGCTCTCGTCGCACTCGTAAAGAAGGGCGACATCTCGGTATCGGCCGCGAAGGAGGTCTTCGCGGAGATGTGGCAGACCGGCTCCGCACCCGATGCGATCGTGAAGTCGAAAGGGCTGACACAGGTGTCTGATGAATCAGCGATCGCGGACGCGGTCGACGCAGTGCTCGGAGAGAACCCAAAGGCCGTCGCCGACTACAAGGCGGGCAATCAGCGCGCGCTCGGCGCGCTTGTTGGGCCAGTGATGAAGCGGATGGGCGGCAAAGCGAATCCCGCGATCATCAACCGTCTACTTGCGGAGCGGATCAGTCGAGTCAACTGATGCCGCAACCGGTCCCGACTCCGCGGACGCGGTTCCACCGGCTGCCCGGTTTCGCGATCATCAGCAACCGCGGCCGCAAGTCCGGCGAGTTCCATCGCACGCCGATGAACGTGTTCCGTGACGGCGATGACTACCTGTTCGCCTTGACCTACGGCTCGGACGTGCAGTGGGTGAAGAACATCTTGGCCGCCGGCGCGGCGGATCTCCGGGTCGGCGACCAGACGGTCCACCTAACCGATCCGGAGGTGTTCGTCGACCCGAAGCGCCGCCTCATGCCGCTCCCATTGCGGTTCATGCTCGGCGTCCTGCGGGTCAGCGAGTTCCTGCGAATGCGCCCGCAGTCACGCACCCAGTAGAGTGACTCGGACGTGGTGAGGAGCGCTTCGACCGAGCGACCACTGCGCGACCGCGAACCGCCCTTCGATCGGGCGCGAGCGGCCCAGTTGATGGACGAGCTCGGGGTCGACATCGTTCTTGGATGCTCGCGGGCGAACGTGGGCTACCTCGCTGACTACACCTATTACGTTGCTCAGGGTCTGCCCTATGTGCTCGAGGACGGGCGGCAGTGGAGCATCACGTTCGTCGGCGTGGCGCGCGACTCGAAGGTGCCCGCGTTCGTCACACCTGTGAGCAGCGAGCACGGCAGCATCGCGTATGCGGATCCCTGGATCGCCGACAGGCGGTTCTGGGGACCGAAGTGGACGTACTCCGGGCAGGCGAGCCCGACATCTGCTGGCGCGCCTGCGGATGTTGCCGAGTGCGTCGCGGAGGCGATCCGCGAACGCGGACTTGCGGACGGACGCATTGCTCTCGAGATCGAAGCAACGCCTGCGACGCGTTACCTACGACTGCGCGAGCTCCTTCCCGACGCTGAATTCGTGGATGCTGCTGGTATCTTTCGCGACCTTCGCATCATAAAGAGCGATGGCGAGGTCGCCCGCCTGCGCGAGATCGCAGCGGCTACCGATGCCGCGACCACCGCAGCGTACGAAGCCCTTTCAGGAGCTCCGACAGAGACCGAGCTGCAGAAGGTCATCGCGCGGACCCTGGTCGATCACGGGATGGCATTCGGCTGGTGCTCCGTCG
>JANMSU010000307.1:0-6730 GCA_031389835.1 Chloroflexota bacterium | reverse complement strand
CCGCGATCGATGAGCGCATCCTGTGTCTTGCCGCGCGCGACGTTGTCGTGTGTCGCGCCGGCTGCCCCTCGGGCCGTCGGGTTCTCGAGGGCGGCGAGCCTACGGAGCTCTTCAAGGATGCTGACGAAGCGAGACTCGATCTCGGGCAATAGAACGAGAAGCAACCCCTCGACGTCTCGCCACCTGCGACGTTGCCCGTCCCCTATGCGCCGAGCTTTTTCAAGCCCCCGGCGATGGCTGAGCTTCGCCAGGTGCCCACCGCCATAGTCGGACCCCGTGACGATAGCAATCCACAAGGTCGCGATGTTGCTGCGGAGCCCGAGAGTGCGCACCACCGCGCGAATCTGGTCTGAGTGACCCAGTTCCTCGTCATCAAAGCCGCAGACGTGGGCTTCAGGCGCAGGACGCAGAACCTCGACGAGCACTTCCCGCACGGAGATCTCGAGCTCTCTAGCGCAGTGGGCAAGCATATGCGAAGCGGTTTCGAGCTCGACGGTGCCGCCGATGATCCGACACCCGTCGCGATAGAACTGGCGCGCGCCGTCTGAGACGAGTCGTTGTAGCGACAGTTCGATGCCGACCTGGTGCCGATCATCAAACTTGCGTTGATCGCCAGGACTTGGCGGCTGAACCTCTGCTGCCAATTAGGACGTCTCCCAAAGGTCGCGATGACCGTGGCGCTCGAGCTCGGCGGCCTCGCGCAAGGTCACTGATCGGGACATAGTCTCGTCCTGCATCGAGATCAACATCGTCCGGAAGAACATCAAGAAGATGATGATGAAGATGAACCTGAACTGCCCCTACAAGACGATCACTAGCTGTTGATCCATGGCGCTGAGTAACAAGAACGTCCCCCTTCCCAGGAGGCCGTTCTAATGACACGCCAAACGCTATGCGGGCGCGAGTTCGTATTGGATTCGCTTTCCGACCGCCGCGGCGTACCGCTCGATGGTGGAAAGGCGCACATCCACTTCGCCACTTTCGATGCGCGCAACCGCCGGCTGCGACGTCTTCATGCTGCGCGCTACGGTCATCTGTGGAATGTGCTGACGTTCCCGCTCAGCCGCAAGAGCCCGAAGAAGCCGCCGACGATCCAGGGCTCCCTGGACCATCTGGGGATAATCGGGATTAGCGGTGGCGCGGCGGGCAATTGAGCGATCGAGGTCGTCAGCCGCGCGCGCACGTCGGACACGCCTCTTCACTTCTGCCATCACTCCACCTCCGTTGTCAGTAGGTATACCTTATTCGATATAGTCTGTCAAGCCCTCCGGCGGCGCCATTCAGACAGCCGGCGGTCGGCGAGTCGGATGTCCTTCGGCGGAGTTTGTTGCGAGTGCTTCGTCGTCGCTACTAGGCCCAGCAGGATTCGGCTCTTCTTACCCTCGGTAGCAAAGAGGATGCGGTAACTGTCGTTGGCTCCTTCTGCGCGGACCTCGTAGATCTCTTCTCGCAAGTGTCGGGCCGCGCGGAGGCCCGCGTCGCGAACGTCACGCATCGCCGCGTGTACCTCGGCCGCGTCACTGTCCGACAAGCCATCCGATCGCTCGGCTGAACTTGTGGCGATGGTCTGAACCCCCTTGTCGGTTGATGGAATCGCCGCAACAGCGGGCGCACCGAACGAGTACGAGACGCGAAGCCTGATCACATCGCCTCCCACGAAGCCACTGGCCACGAGCGCGCGTAGGACCTCGGAGCGTGTCTCTGGCCTCGCGACACGCGCTGCGTGCTCAAGCGTTCGCAGCAGCCATGCGACGGACCCTCGGTCGCGCTCGTGCTGCGCGTACACGTTGGACGCGGACCTCGGCCATGCGGCTCTCGATACTTTGGTGCTCGGTGCGCACCCTCGGCCAGCTGATCTGCCAGTAGGTTCGGCGAAACGGGTCTCGGATCCGAGGGTCGTTTCACGCGAACGCGTTGGCGAGAACACCGCGGAAGGGGAGTACAGTGGCGCGACACCACGGGGAGGGAAGAGACGATGTTCCGATCTCTACGCATCGCTGCGTTCGTCGCGGTCTGCGCTCTGGCTCTAGCGAGTGTCGCGGTCGCGACACCAGGCTCTGGCATCGCGGTGGCGACGATCACGGCGACCGGTACCACGACCGAGGCCATCCACGTTGCGAACGGCGGTCTCGTCCTAAACACGCGCGGCATCGCGGTCGTTAACCGTCAGACCATCATCGCGCAGCCCGGTTGGTCGTCGGGCTGGCACAGCCATCCCGGACCGACGATCGTCATCGTCGTGAGGGGCACGCTGAGCAGGTATCACGGCGACTGCAGCCGAACGCAGTACAGCGCGGGACAGGCGTTCGTGGAAGGCGACCCGCACGCGGGCGTCGTGCGTAACGAGAGCACCGGCGAGGTCGAGTTGCAGGTCACGTACGTCACGCCACCCGGCACACCCTTGCGCACCGACGAGGCGAACCCGGGCTGCGCAGTCAACTGATCCCGTTCCGCTCCGCGCGGCCGGTCCGCCGCCGCGCGGAGCATGACCTAGGGCCCGCTTAGTCTCATTCCCCGGATGGTTGAGACTGTCCTACAGGATCCGCTCGATGGCCACGTAACAATCGGGGTGGAGCTTGCCGTCCTTCCACTCGACGAGAGCGGGAGGATGCGCGGGGAGGGGCCATTAAGCGCGGCCACTCGCGCGTCGTGAAGAGCTCGCCACTAGGGATCCCCGTACACGCGGTAGCGCCGGCGCGGTGCGGCCTGGCCGGACCAGACCAGCGCTTCGCGCGAGTAAGTGAACACGGAAAGGACTTGTGGCGATGCTCTGAACCGATGTGGGTTCATCGCGGCGACAGCCGATTGAAGTTCAAGCCTCGTAGGTGGTGTGTCGCGCTGCAGCAAATTGCCGTTAGATACCGGAGCGATCTCTGATTCGTTCTCAGCCATCGCACGAATCAGATGACCATCACCGGGATCAGATCGTCGTTCTGAGCGCGGCGCTCCGGTCATCTGATTACCGATCAGGTCGCTTCACACCGTTACGGAGGTCGCGAATCGTCGATTCCCTTTGGATCTGTTGGGGAGAGAGGATTCGAACCTCTGATTGGCTGATCCAGAATCAGCTGCCTTACCGCTTGGCCACTCCCCAGAGTGGACGGGATCAGTGATGAAGTTTACCGGACGCGGCTGGAACTAGCCGCTTCCACTCGCGCTGAGAGGGCCAGCGCGGTCGAGATTACCAGGGGCAGCAGCACGAATGGTGCGAAGAATGGTGCGGCACCGAAGCTGATGAGCACGGTCGCCTCGAGCACGAGCGCGAGGATGACCAGCGCAGTGCCGCCCTGACCGGCCATCCTGCGGCGAACGCCGACATAGCTGAGCAGCGGCGCGACGGACCACACCGCGACTGCGAGGAACGGAAGTGGCCAGATCGGCTGTCTCTGGACCAGACTGTCATTGGTGCAGATCGTCGGCCCGGGTGTTGCGATCTGCCTCGGCACGGTGCTCGTCGCGATCGTCATGCAGCCGCCGTGAATCGGCGCGAAGAGGAACAGCAGACCCATCGAAATGCCGAGCACCGCGGCGACGAACGCAGCGCGCTCGGGGATGCGACGGCCGGGCACGACTTCAACGTACCCTATGCGCATGGCTCTGCGCCTTCCCAAACCACGGGACGATCTCGCCAAGTTCCCGGCGTACCGCACCGGACAGCAGGTCAAAGCCGATGTCCGGCTCAACGCCAATGAGTGGGCCGAGCCGAATCCCGCCGGCGATTGGCTCACGCCGCAGGAGCTCGACGCCGTCCTGCTCAACCGGTATCCGACGGCGGCGATCGATCTGCGCGGGCTTCTCGCCGATCGCTATCACGTGGAGCCCGACCAGCTTGTTCTCGGCAACGGGAGCAACGAGGTCCTGCTCAACACGTTTCTCGTCTTCGGCGGTCACGGGCGCAAGACGCTCCTGTTCCAGCCGACCTATTCGATGCACGACCGCTTGTCGGTCATCGCCGGCGGCACGGTCGAGAGCGAGCTCATCGGCCTCCCTTACGACATCACGCGCGAGCGGGCGGTCGCGACGGCGGCGAAGGCGAACGCGGACATCATCGTGTTCACGACGCCGAACAACCCGACCGGCAACGAAGTCCCATTCGACGCGATCCTCGCCGTGGCGGAAGCGCATCCCGAGACGCTCGTGCTCGTCGACGAGGCGTACAGCGACTTCGCCGGCAGGACGCTCCTGCCGGAGCTCGCGACGCACCCGAACATGGTCATCAGCAAGACGTTCTCGAAGGTTCGTGCCGCCGCCGGTCTCCGCGTGGGCATCCTCGTCACGCATCCCGCGGTGGCCGATCTGTTCCGCGCCGTGCAACTCCCGTACAACGTGAGCACGCTCACGCATGCGGTCGCCTCGAAGATCGCGAAGGACGACGCATCAGTCGTGCGGCGGATCGAGCAGTGTCATCGCGAGCGTGCGCGCGTGTACGCGGCGCTGAAGAAGGTCCGGGCGATCGACGTGTTTCCGTCCGTGACGAACTTCGTCCTGTTTCGTATGAAGGAACCGCCAGCCGCGGTTCATGCGCGCTTCGTGGAGCAGGGTGTGCTCATCCGCGACATCTCGATGTGGCCGGGCTGCGCCGGCTGCCTGCGAGTCTCGATCGGCACTCCGGCCGAGAACGACCGCTTCATCGCGGCGCTCGATCATGTCTTCGCGGCGGCGCCCGCATAGCGACCCTTCTCATCGACGCCTCGAGCCTGGCGTATCGCGCGTATCACGCGATGCCTGAGGTGCGAGCGCCGGACGGCACATTGGTGAACGCGGTCGTCGGGTTCCTCAATTTCATCGAGCGCCTGCTTCACGACCGGAAGCCCACGCGGCTCTACGTCGCGTTCGAGTTCGGCGAAGACTGGCGGCCCCAATTCCGCGTGAAGCTCCTTCCGGAGTACAAGAGCGCCCGCGTCGCAACGGGCGACGAGCCGCCGGACGAGGTCGGGCCACAGATCCTCGTCATCGAGGAGCTCCTGCGTGCCCTCGGTATCTCTACCGCGAACGCGACCGAGTGCGAAGCGGAAGACGTGATCGCGACGCTGACGACGAAGATCGAGGGCCCGATCGAGATCGTGAGCGGGGACCGCGATCTGTACACGCTGGTGCGCGATCCGCGCATCCGCGTGCTGTTCACCGTGAAGGGCGTCAGTGAGCTCGCGGCAGTCGATCAGGCGTGGATCACGTCCAAATACGGCATACCGGGCGACCGTTACCTGGACTACGCGATCCTGCGCGGCGATCCGTCCGATGGGCTTCCGGGCGTGCGCGGCATCGGCGAGAAGACGGCGTCCCAGCTGCTCGCGAAATACGGGTCGCTCGACGGGATCCTCGCGGCGACGGACCTGTCGGCGACGATCCGCGCGAAGCTGAACGCGTCGAAGGACTACGTCGTGGCCGCGCGCACCGTCGTCGGCCCGGTCCTGGACTGCGCGATCGAGGTCACGGGCGACGGCTCGATACCGAAAGCGCCCCCAGAGCCGATGCACGTCGCCGCCCTCGCGCAGCGCTACGGCGTCGAGGCGTCGGCACGCCGCGTCGTCGACGCCCTGAAGGCGTGACGCCACTCGACGACTTCATGGCCCGCGGCGCTCGCCGGCGCGGCGTCAAGCTGCGGCCATCGCGCTTTCGCGGCCGGGGCCACGGGGTCGCCCTCAGCGATGCCCGCATTGACCTGCGTGGCCCGGGCTTCGACTGGATCCTCGTACCATCGCGCCGTGATCGTCTATCCAGCCATCGACATCTACGGCGGTCGCGTCGTCCGCATGACACGCGGCGACTTCTCGACCGTCGAGGAGGTGGCGCCATCGCCACTCGAGGCCGCGAAGCGCCTGGTCAACGAGGGCGCGGAGTGGCTGCACATCGTCGACATCGACGGCGCGCGGACGGGCGAGCCTGCGAACCTCGACGCGATCCGCCAGATCGCGAACCGCTTCACGGTGAAGATCCAGGCCGCCGGTGGCATCCGCGACTTCGATACGGCCGAACAGTTTTCCGAAGCGGGCGCCTCGCGGATCATCGTCGGCACGGCGGCCATCGAGGATCCCGAGCTGATCGGTCGGCTTGTGGACCGTCACGCTGACGGCATGGCCGTTGCCGTTGACGCACGGAACGGTATGGTCGTCACTCACGGCTGGACCGAGACGACCGACGTGCGGGCCGTCGACCTCATGCAGAAGCTCGCGCTGACCGGCGTTCCGTCCGTTGTGTATACGAACGTGTCGGTCGATGGAACGCTGCAGGGCCCGGACTTGGCGAGCCTCGAGGCGGTCGCGCGCGCGTTCGGTGGTGACGTCATCTACTCGGGCGGCGTCGGCTCCGTCGACGACATCCGCGCGGTCGCGAAGCTGCGCCACCGCGGACTCCGGGGCGTGATAGTGGGACGAGCGCTCTACCTCGGCCGCTTTTCGCTCCGTGAGGCGATCGCCGCCGCAAAGAGCACCACGGGGGAGGTTCGCGCGTGAACATGGGCGGTTTCGCCGCTGGCAGCGATATTGCGTAGCCGCGCGATATGTATTTGTCCGCCGACATGGCGTTCAGCATCGGTCTCTTCGCCGGCTGGCTCGCGCTGGTGGTCTGGCTTGTCTGGCCCGACCCGCACTGCGCCTGCTGCGCGAAGCGCCTGGCTGAGCAGGTCCGCGACCGCTCGATCTAGCCCGACGCCTCTTTCCGCTCGGGCTCGGTGGGCGCGAGCAGGAAGATCCAGATGTCCCAGGCGACGTGGCTGGTGATGAGCGCCGGC
>JANMSU010000294.1:0-1610 GCA_031389835.1 Chloroflexota bacterium | reverse complement strand
GACACAAGTGCCGCGTTCCAGACGTTGCTGTCGTGCAGCGCTTCCACCCATTCGCGCACCTGGCGCTCGGCGATCTCATGGCGCCTCAGGTCGAGTGTCGTGGTGACCCGGTACCCGCCGCGGGTGACCGCGGACTCGTCGCCACCCAGGATCCCCGTCAGCTGGTTGCGGACCTGGAACACGAAATGCGGAGCCTTGATCGTCGTCACCTGCTTGCCGGCCACCTTGACCGGTTCGGCGTCGGCGGCGGCGGCCTGCGACTCGGTGATCGCGCCGAAATCGACCATCTGCCCGAGCACATACGCTCGCCGCTCCTTGGCCCGCTCGACGTTGTCCGGCTTCGACGGATCCAGAACGGAGGGGGACTGCGGAAGACCCGCGAGCAGCGCCGCTTCGGCCACCGTCAGCGTGGAGAGGTCGGCTTTTCCGAAGTACGTCTGCGCCGCGGCCTTGATCCCGTAGGCCTGGTTGCCGTAGTAGATCTGATTGAAGTAGAGCTCGAGGATCTGCTCCTTCGAGTACGTCCGGGTGACCTGTATGGCGAGGATCGCCTCCTTGATCTTGCGCGTGACGCTGACCTCGCCGCCGACGATCCGCTGCTTCACGAGCTGCTGCGTGATGGTCGACGCGCCGCTGACGACCTCTTGATTCAGGAGGTCATCGCGGACCGCCCGCACGATGCTGAAGATGTCGACGCCCGGATTGGTCCAGAAGGACTTGTCCTCGGCGGAGACGGTCGCGTCGATGACGATCTGGGGCACTTCGGACAGGGGGACGACCTCGCGGCGCTCGACCTCGAATTGGTAAAGGAGGGTGGCGCCCTCCCGGTCGAAGACGTTGGTGGTCTGGGCGAGGGGGTCACGAGCGAGGTCTTCAGGGGCCGGTAGGTCCGCGGCGAAGAACGCGAACGCGGCCACCGCGCCAAAACCGGCGAGCGCGATGCCTGCGATGACAAACGCCAGCACGACCGAGGGCACCACCGCGAGCCTGCCGCGAATGCCGCCCCCACTTCGGCGCCGCAACTGCCGATACGGTCCGCGCCCAAGGGCGTGGTCGCGTGTCGTCTTACTGCGTGCGATGCATCCATCGTAAAGCCTCGGCTCGGCCCGATATCCTGTCCGTAGTGCCCACGCGCCCCAGCGACGCCGAGCTAGACGAGTTCCTGACCCGTGGGATGGCCGAGGTGATAGTCCGCGAGGACCTCGCTGCCAGCCTGCGCGCCGGGGACCGTCAGCTGCGCATCAAACAGGGCTTTGACCCGACGCATCCCAATCTCCACCTCGGCCATGCCGTGCCCCTCCGCAAGCTGCGCAAGCTGGCTGAGTGGGGGCACGAGATCGTGCTTATCGTCGGGGATTGGACCACGCAGATCGGCGACCCCACCGACAAGGACGAGACGCGTCCGACGATGTCGCACGACAAGGTCATGAAGAACGCCGAGACCTATCACGAGCAGTTCCATCTCATCGTCCCGCGCGAGGGCACTCGGGTCGTCCTCCAGTCCGAGTGGTTCGGGAGGTTCGGGCTGAAGGACGTCATCGACCTCGCGTCGCGGTTCACGACGCAGCAGATGCTCCAGCGCGAGGAGTTCCGCAAGCGCCTCGAGAAGA
>JANMSU010000280.1:0-2015 GCA_031389835.1 Chloroflexota bacterium | reverse complement strand
ATGCGGCGACTCCGTGATCTGATGGGAACACGGGGTACAGAGGCGATCGACGCGGCGCTTGCCGCCTATCACCCGATCCGTCTCGTCGATCCGCCGGCGGAATGCGTCGTCCCCGGCTGCGGCGAGCCGCACCGCGGACGTGGTCTCTGCCACAAGCACTACATGATGTGGTCGAGAGATAGAGCCAAGGGCCGCGCCGCGCGGATCGCTCCGCTGCGTTAGGGCTTCGGCTTCTTCACGCTCGACGGCTTCACGTCCGTCTTGCCATCAGAGGTGCGGGTCACTTCAACGATCGCGCGCCCAGGACCGCCGGCGTCGGCCTTGACCTTCGTCTCCACCCTTACCGGTTCCGCGCCCTTCTCCTCGACCGTCGTCTCGACATCGACCGCGCCACCGCCGCCACTTCGCACCAGCGCCTCAACGCGCCCGTCCGAGACGTTCGGCAGCAGGACCTGCAGCTTCCCGTCCCTGGTCTTCACCAATCGGGCGCCGGGGGTCTCGAGGTGCCTCTTGCCGTTCTTGTCGATGCCATTCCTCCGCCCCTCCGCGTCGATCACGAGTGAGTTCTGATCGTCCAGAGTCATCGTGAGCGTGCGCTGCGGCCGTGGTGCGTCCACCGCCGGCGCGGGACGGGCGTTCTTCTTCTGCTCGTGCATCTTGCCCGCGGGCACCGGGACATCGACGGTCTGGCCCGGACGGTCCGGGTCCGCGACCTGGTCCACAACGGTCCCTTCGGTCGTCGTGACGACAGTGCCATCGGCGTCGCTGTCCACCTGGAACGCCGTGCCGCGCACCGAAGCGGTGCTGGCGGGAGTCCTCACTTCGTACTTCGAGTTGCCGTTGATGAGCTTGGTCACCACGTGCCAGGTGCGGCCGACGTTCTGCTGCATCACCACGATCGTGCTGCCGTCGGAGTTCGACGACACGGTCTCGATCGTGAGCTCGCTGTTCGGCTCGATCGTCACCGTCGAACCCTCGAAGTAGGTCAGGACCGCGCGGGCGCCATCGGCAGTGCGAACGGTATCTCCGGCCGCGAGAACATCACCGTCGGTCGCGCGCACGAACGAGCTGGTCGCGCCGTGCCGCACCTGGATGTCGCCAGAGATGATCGTTACCATCGTCGCCCCGCCAAGTGCGCGGCCGCCGAGGGTTCCGCTCGCCGCAAGCGCCATGAACGCGACGAACACGAGGACAGTGACCCCGGCCGCCGTCCGTAGACGTGCCGGGTTCATGAAGCCCCCCATCCGCACCACACCGGCGGGATTACCCATCCTCACCACCGCGAGTGAGCCTATGGATGCGCCATCACCCGCTCATCTCCCGTTCGGGGGAGCCGCGTGTCCCTGGCGCCGCGCTGGAGGTACTACTCGCGCGACGCGAGTACTAATCGCGCGGCGGCGAGTACTCCGAAAGGGTGACGAGGAAAGGCCGGGTGCGACCGGCCTGGATCGTCAGCGGCTCGGCGAGGCCGGCCTTTGCGAAGACGGCGACGCGAAGACCGTGAAGCCGCTCCGTGCGTCGCTGCCATTCCGTTCCGCACACCGGGCACACAAAGGGCCCGTCGGACATCCGTTCACCGTGGGATAGAAGGATCTTCGCGCAGCATCGCTCCACGTTGGGCTGGTGCCCGTCCGCCGCACCGAGGTATGGGAACGACGCCTGTGGGCCGACGCGCGTGCGGCGCGTGAAGTTCCGTCCGTCGCCGCGACGGTATGTGTCCGTACCCGTCTTCGACCACTCCGTCGCGCATTCGGGGCACTGAAAAGCTCGATCGGGCTTATAGAAGCCGCCCCACTCGATGATCCAGTCCTCGCAGCAGTCCGCAAGGATCACGCGCTCCGTCATCGCTTCTCCTCGAGAAGCCAGCAGAGGACCGCCTTCTGCGTGTGCAGGCGGTTCTCGGCCTGATCGAAGACCGCGCTCTGGGGCCCGTCCAGAACGTCGTCGGTTATCTCCTCGCCCCGGTGCGCGGGGAGGTCGTGCATCACGATCGCATCCGGCTTCGCGTGACGCAG
>JANMSU010000244.1:0-2336 GCA_031389835.1 Chloroflexota bacterium | reverse complement strand
TCACCGCGGCCCTGTCGGCCTGGAACCTCGACACGGCGAGCCGCGCGACGAACCGCGAGGTCACGCTCGTCGATCCCGTTGAGGGCACCGAGCTGATCTACGAAGTGATCACACAGCCAGCACTCAACCACCGCGTCGGCGAGCGCGGCGTCGTGTCCGTTCTGAAGGACGTGACCGACATACGGCACATGACCGAGGAGCTCGCGCGCAGCGCGGAGCGCATCCAGACCGCTGACCTGCAGATCCGTGCCGAGCGCGACCGGCTCGATCTCGTCCTCCGCAGCGTGCCGAACCCGATCATCGTGGTCGACACCGACAACGAGATACTCACGCTCAACGCCGCGGCCCAGCATCTGTTCGCACTCACGCGCAGCGGTAGTCGCCACGATCAGCTCGCGCTTGCCAACGACGCGCGCTTCACCTCGTTCTTGTCGCAGCTGCGCCTCGAGCCGTCGAGCACCAGACGGGGCGAGGTGATGCTCACCGACCCCGACAGCGAGGAACACCTGGAGATGGAGGTGACCGCCGCGGACGTGCGTGATCCGCACGGTTCCGTCGTCGCCACGGTCACCGCCATGCAGGACGTCGGTCGCCTGCGCGAGCTGGAGCGCCGGCGGCTGGAGCAGGTGCTCTTCGACACCGAGAAGCTCGCGGCGACCGGCCGGCTCGCGGCGTCCATCGCGCACGAGATCAACAACCCGCTCGAGGCGGTGCAGAACTCGCTCTACCTTCTCTCGCGCGCCGTCCCCGAGGCAGCGCCGGAGCGGTCCTTTCTCGACATCGCCACGCGCGAGACGCAGCGGATGTCGCGCATCCTCCGTCAGATGCTCGGGTTCTACCGACCAACGACGTCGATGGGTCCGACGGACATGAACGCGCTGATAGCGGAGGCCGAAGTGCTCGTGACCAAACGCCTGCGCGAGAACGGCGTGCGCATCGAGAAGGAGCTCGTGCCGGACCTGCCGGTGATCCGCGCGTCGGCGGATCAGCTGAAGCAGGTGCTCTTGAACCTCTTCCTCAATGCGACCGAGGCGATGCCGAAGGGCGGGAGGCTCATCGTGACAACGCTCGTTGGCGGCGGCGAGCTCGATGCGCACTCGACCGACGTCGTGCGGATCGACGTGCGAGACACGGGCACCGGGATCAGCGAGGAGGCCGTCGCGCGCATCTTTGAGCCGTTCTTCTCGACGAAGATGGAGAAGGGCACCGGTCTCGGCCTCTGGGTCTCGCACGGCATCGTTCAGGCGCACGGCGGGACGCTAAAGGTGCGAAGCCGCACCGGACAGGGGACCACGTTCACGATCACGCTTCCGATCACGGGACCACCCGACAATGGCGACCAGTAAGATCCTCGTTGTCGACGACGAGCAGAGCGTCGCGACAACGATCAAAGCCATCCTGCAGCTCGACGGCAACGACGTCACGGCTGTCACCACCGGCAAAGAGGCGCTGGCTCAGCTGCGCGAGAACGAGTTCGACGTCGTCCTCACTGACCTGCGTCTCGACGACCTCGACGGGATAGAGATCCTGCGTGAGACGCAAAAGCTCTGGCCCGACACCGTCTCGATCATGCTGACGGGATACGCGTCGCTTGAATCCGCGGTGACCGCGCTACGCAGCGGCGCGTACGACTACCTCATCAAGCCATCCGACGTTGACGAGCTGCGCGCGACCATCGGTCGGGCGCTGGAGCGTCGCCGACTGCGCCAGCGCCTGGTGGAGCTGGAGCAGCTCGACAAGCTGAAAACGCAGTTCCTTTCCATGGCGTCGCACGAGCTGCGCACGCCGCTCACCGCCGTGAGCGGTTTCATGCAGATCGTGCGACGGCGGATGTCGCGGCTGGCCGGGGCCGACGAGGTCCCGCAGGCATGGCGCGATGAGGCACAGAAGTCCGACGAAACGCTGGAGATGGCGAACCGCCAGGCGAAGAAGCTGGCGCGCCTCATCGACGAGCTCCTCGACGTGTCACGGCTGCAGCAGGGTCGTGTGGAGATGAGGCTCGCCGAGATCGACCTCGCCGACGTCGTGCGTGAGGTCGCCGAGCGCATGCGGCTGCTGAGCAAGGGTCACGAGATCGAAGCGAAGATCGAGGGAGCGGCCCCGATCGTCGGGGACCGCGATCGCATCGAGCAAGTGTTCGAGAATCTCGTGGGCAATGCGATGAAGTACTCGCCCGAGAGCGGCCGGATCGAGGTCTCACTGCGAGTGAATGGGACGAACGTCGTCGTCTCGGTGCGCGACGAGGGCATCGGTGTCGCGCCGGGCGAAGTCGAGAAGATCTTCGGCCTCTTCTACCGGTCGCCCGACCCGCGCGCGGACCATGTCGGCGGACTTGG
>JANMSU010000243.1:0-18046 GCA_031389835.1 Chloroflexota bacterium | reverse complement strand
CATACGGTTGCCCGTGGCCTGACGGCCACGCTGATCGCGAGCGCGGCCTTTGGCGCGACCGCCGGATTCCGTCAGGACGTGCTGATGATCCTCGGCCCGCTGTGGGTCTGGACGGTGTGGCCCCTCTCGTGGCGCGGTCGCGCGGCCGCGACCGGGGTGGTGCTGCTCGGCTGCCTGGCCTGGCTCATCCCCACCGCGATGCTCTCCGGCGGGCTCCTCGCATATATCGAGGCGGTGGCCCGTCAGTCTGACTTCGTTCGTGTGACGCATTCGATCGTCGCGCAGGGTCTTCCCGCACTGGCAACGAACCTGACGACAACGCTCTACGCCATCGGTTGGGGCCTTGGTCTGTTCGCGCTGCCCGTGTTGGCCATCGTCCTCTTTGAGGCCTACCGCGCCATCCGTCAGGGCCGTCTCGCCGTCGGCCAACACGAGGCGCCGCTCATCCTGTGGATCGCTGCCGGGCTCGTGCTCTACGTCGGGCTGCACATCGGCGACCTCGGCTACGTGCTGTCGATCCTTCCGGCGCTCTTTGTGGTCGCGGCGATCGCCATCGACCGAGCCGTGGTACCCGAGAGAGCGCGCCGCCTCGCGTTAGCGGCCGGCGTCCTGGTGCCCGCGCTCGTCTTCACGACCAGCTCAGCGCCGTTCTCCGCGGCCGCGGTCGCTCGACACGACTGGGAGCTCGCGTCACGTGTGTCCTATGTGCGCGAGCACTACATCGCGAACACCACCCTGCTCTTGGCACGCGAGGATTTCTTGCTCGTCCGCTACTACTTACCCGAGTACCGCACCTGGTTCCACGACCGCGATCCGTACAGCAGGACGTTCCGGCGCAAGCGCGCGGCCAACGTCAACGCGATCGTGGTGTTCACGCCGCAGCTGCAGGCCACGTCTTTGGACGCGCGCCGCGTCACGTGCGCAAAGGACGTCGACCTCGTGTATCTCGCCATCGAGCCGGGCTCCATCATCGAGCTACATGACGACCGCTACACCATCGCGGAGTCGCTGGCCCGGCGCTAGAGCACTCGTTCCAGATAGTCGGCCAGGATGTTGAAGGTCCGGATCTTCTGGGCGATGTCCGTGCTCCCGTGACCCTCGTCCCCCAGCTCGACGTACTCGAAGTCCTGACCCTCTTTGCGCCCGAGCTCGAGCAGACGGCCGCGGAAGACCTGCGACTGCTCGACGGGGCAGCGCGGATCGTTGACCCCGTGGACCATCAGCAGCTTCGCGCGCAGACGGTCCGCGAACTCGACGGCGCTGCGATCGCGCCACAGCTCGCGATCCTTCTCGGGATCGCCCATCTGCTCGCGGAAGTAGTACTTGAAGTGCTCCATGCTCTTGGCGTAGAGCTTGTGCAGGTCGCTGACGCCGACCCACGCGACGGCGGCGCGCCAGATGTCCGGCTTCTTGGTCGCCGCGATGAACGCCATGAAACCGCCGTAGCTGCCGCCGAAGACGACGAGCCGGTCCGCGTCGACATACGGCAGGGTCTTCAGATACTCCGCCGCGCCGGCGACGTCCTCGAGGTCGGCACCGCCCCAGTCCTTTATCGCGGCGTCGCGAAAGTCCACGCCATAACCGGTGCTGCCTCGGATGTTCGGCTCGATGACCACGAGGCCGCGGTCGACGAGGAACTGCGCGAACGGGTCGAAGCCTCGGAACCACTGCCCGGTCGGGCCGCCGTGGACGTGGACGATGGCGGGCAGCCGCTCACCGGCCGCGATCTCGCGCGGCGCATACAGGAGCGCCGGGATCTTCCGGCCGTCGAACGTGTCGTAGTACACATGCTTGGCCTCGACGAACACGGAGCGGTCGATCGGCCCGTACTCCGCCGGCAGGAGGGCCTCGTAGGTATCGGTCGCGAGGTCGTATGCGACGAGGCTGCCGCGCGTCACGTCCGAGCTGAACGTCACGAGGAGCTTGCGGTCCGAATCAAAGAACGACGCGCCCACAGCGAAACCGTCGGGAAGCTTGAGCTCGTGCGCCTCACCGGACTCGACGTCGTAAACGATCGGGCGCACCGACGACTCGAAATTGCGGATCGCGGCGAGGAGCCGGCCGTCATTCGAGAAGCGAGTCGCGTGCTCTTCGACGTTGTCCTTGCCAAGCCACCTGACCTCGCCGCTCGCGATGTCGAGGATGCCCGCACGGTTCTGGCCAGACGAGTCGCTCGTCACCGCGAGATGCTTCCCGTCGGGGTGCCAGTCGGCGATCGTGTCCTTCGACCCGTTCTTCACCGACAACACCTTGCGCGCGCCAGACCCGTCGGCCCGCACGATGTACGAGTCCGCGTTCTTGAGGTTGGTCGCGTCCTCGTTCGTCGCGTAGGAGATCCACTCGCCGTCGGGGCTCCACTGCCCGCCGAAGACCGGGAACGCATAGCTCGTGAGCGGCGCGTACTGGGATCCGTCCGCGCGCATCTTCCAGAGGTTGAGCTGCCCCGGACGGTCAGCGGCGCTGGGGTGACGCTTGTTCGTGAGGACCGTGAGCCACTTGTCGTCGGGGCTGAACTGTCCGACGTACTCCTGCGCGGTCGGGTCGTTCGTCAGCTGCGTGACCGCGCCGGTCTTCACGTCAATGCGATAGAGGTCGTGCTGCTCGGTGCCCCCGCTGTCCTTCGCGAACACGATGCTCTTGTCCGCGCGATCCCATGCGAAGCCCGCACGCAGCGCGCGCGGCACCTCGCCGTGGCTGACCTGCCTCGTCTCGCGCGTCGCGAGATCCATCACGTGGAGCTCCATGCGGCCGGTCTTGTCCCAGTAGAACGCGACACGGTCGCCCTTCCACGAGACGACGGGCAGATAGAACGACGGAAGCCTGCAGAGCTCCTCCAGCGGGATGCGCGGCTTTCGGCGTGTTGCGATGGCCATCGGTGCCCCTCCCCTGCGAAATGACGGCGGTCGGAGCGAGTGTCGCACAGACGGCCCGCGCGCTTCCTAGTTAGGTGGCCGCTCCAGCGCGCTCGCGCCCGACGGCCTTGCGCGCATCGGCGATAGAGATCTGCCACAGGCACGCGGACCACGCCTGGACAAAGCCGAGCTGGGTGTTGATGCCGAGCATCTGCGCGTTCGTGTTCGCGTTCCCGGTGCGGATGAAGAGCGCCTTCGGGCGCTCGTCGAGGACCCGCTTCAGCATGACGGCCTTCATCCACAGACCCAGTCGATGCCCTCGATGGGCGTCGATCACCGCTGTCCCCTGCTGCCAGATGACGTGCGAGACCTTCGGGTCGTACGTCACCTCGGTGAACCCCGCGCCGTCCCCGCTCGCCTCATGTATCGCGACGAGCAGCCACCACTCACTCCCGGTCTGCTTGAACCACGATTCGCGCTCGCGGATGTGCTCTTCGGTGAGCTTCCAGTCCGCCATCTTCAGGTCGCCACGCGGCGCGTCGTTCATGCCGTTCGACGCCTGGATGTACGGCGCCACGAGCTCCGCGGGCACGGTGTCATCGATGCGCTCGAGCCGGTAACCGTTGGGTGAGATCGCGGCCCACTCCTCGACCTGCGCGCGGTCGACCTTCGAGAGGTCGAGCTGGTTGGTCTTCATGTCGAGCCCAGGCTCGGCGCCGATCCGTCTCGCGAACTCGGATCCAAAGGGAACGCGGTCCGTGGTCTGCGACATGAGGACCACGTCGTCGCCCTGGTCCGCGACCGCATCGACGAGTCTGCGCATCAGCGCGCGACCGACACCCTTCTGGCGATGCCTCGCCGTCACGGCGAGCTCGGTCCAGCGCAGATGGGCGTTCTCGGGCTCGTTGAGCGAGCGGCTGACGACGCCGTATCCGATCAGCGCGCCGGCAGCGTCGCGCGCTCCAAAGAAGGCGCGCCACTGATTTGGGACTTCCGCAAGGAACCGACGCTCGATCGCCTCGACCGGAGTCAGCGGGTCTTCGGGTGTGCGCTCACTCTGCAGGGACTGGTAGAGGACTGCCGCCTCCCGCAGCTGCGCCGGAGCCAGCTGCCGCGGCTCCACCTGCTCGATGCGATACCCGACCGGGTCGTTCATAGCGCGAAGAGTACGGGTGCGGCAAATCCGCACCATCACACGCGATACGTTCGGAGAGGCTAGGCCCCGGCCATCACCGGCTGGAACACGAGCACGGTGTGCCCGGCCGCCCTTTCGCGCACCACCCTGATCGTCTCGCCGAAACGCTGCATGAAGGCGAGCTCGAGCTGGCGGTCGTCCCAGGTCGAGGCATCCCAGGACATTGCCTCGCTGGACATGAAGCGGAGGACGAATTCCCGCAGGGCGGCGTCTGATACGCCGATACCCAGGTATCGGAACTCCGTGCCGTCAGGCATCTCCCAGGTGACCACTTGCTCCCTACGAAACCGTAGGCGCGGCGCCCTCGACCGGCATCCCCCGTACAGGGGAGCGAAGCCGGCCGACTTGAGGTTTCACCCGGACGGGCGATGCTTTGTCAATGCGCGATATGGGCGGGTGGCTGCCGGGCGTCATCCTGATCGCCGTCGGCCTGACGCTGTTCGCCGTTCAGCTTCTGAACCTGAGCGGCGACGTCATCGTCCTGGTCATCGGGCTGATCTTCTTGGTCGCCTACGCGACCACGCACCGCTACGGACTGCTGATCCCGGCGGGGATCATGACCGGACTCGGTGCGGGCATCCTGCTCGAAAACTTCGGCGTGACCGGAGAGCCGGTGGTGCTGGGCCTGGGTCTGGGTTTCATCGCCATCTACGCCGGCGACGTTCTCTCGACCGGGGCGCGCGCCGGGTCGCTGGTGGCCGCTGATCCCGGGAGCGATCCTCACGATCATCGCGGGCGCCGAGAGCACTTTGGGCGCGGACGGGGCCCGCGTGATCGCACAAGGGTGGCCCGTCCTCCTGATCGCCGCGGGAGTCTGGCTCCTGCTGCGCGGACGGGCGTCGACCTGACAGAGGCCACCGTCGCGCGACTCGTCGGCGAACGCCTGCGTGCCGCGGGTGTGCGATACGTCATCGGCCATCCGGGCGGCGAGGTCGTCGATCTCATCGAGGGCTTCCGTGCGGCGGGAATCGAGTTCGTCCTCACGCGGCACGAGACACCGGCGGCGTTCATGGCCGAGGCGATGGCGAGCGCGAGCGGTGTACCCGGCGTCTGCCTCGCGACGCTCGGACCGGGTGCGACGAATCTGGTGACGGGTGTCGCGCAGGCGTATCTCGATCGCTCGCCGCTCATCGCGTTCACCGGGCAGCTTCCCGACGAGCGCGTCGAGGGGACGACGCACCAGAACCTCGATCTTCGGGCGCTCTTCGCCCCGATCACCAAATGGCAGGCGCGCCTCACGCCATCCAACGCCGCCGAGGTGATCGATCAGGCGCTGCGCGAATCGCTCCGACCGCGGCGCGGTCCGATCTTCGTCGAAGTGCCGAGCGACGTCCCGCGACAGGCGCCTGCCGCACCGGACGGCACGGCGTCGTCACGCCTCGCTTCGCGCGGGGCGAAAGCGGTGAGCGCCGCGGTCGACCGGGGCGCTGCGGAACGGGCCGCCAGGCTGCTGCGCGACAGCAAGCGGCCATTGATCCTCGCGGGCCTTGACGCCAACGACAGCACCGTCGCGGGTCCGCTGCGGCGCCTCGCCGAGGACTGGGGGATCCCCGTGATGGTGAGCCCGAAGGCGAAGGGCTCTTTCCGTGAGGATCACCCGCTGTTCATCGGGACGATCGAGATGCTCGGCACCGCGAAGCTGTACGAGTACATCGACGGCTGCGACCTCGTGGTCATGATCGGCTTCGACCCCGTCGAGTTCGACCGCGATTGGCGCGCCTCCGCGAAGATCATCCACATCGGTCTGCTGCCGAACGAGGATCGCCAGTACGAGAGCGCGGCGGAGGTCGTTGGGCCACTGCACGAGGCCATCAACGCCCTCCGCTCCGCAGCACGCGATCCCGGAACGAAGCGCTCGCCCGGGGACGTGCGCGCGTTCCGCGACTCGTTCCGCGCGTACGTAAACCCGCGGCGCGACCGGCTCACGTCGCAGCAGGTCCTGGTGGAGCTGCGCGCCACGCTGCCCGAGGACGCGCTCGTGACCTGCGACGTCGGATACAACAAGGCCGTCACCGGCCAATGCATGCCCATGTACCAGCCGAAGACGTTCTTCATGTCCAACGGCCTGTCGTCGATGGGTTATGGACTCGCGGCCGCGCTCGGGCTGAAGCTGCTGTATCCGGGTCGCCAGGTCGCGTGCGTGCTCGGTGACGGCGGCTTCGCCATGGTCATGGCCGAGCTCGAGACCGCGGTGCGCGCAAAGCTCGGTGTCACCGTCGTCGTTCTGGCCGACGACGCGCTCTCGCAGATCAAGGCCCATCAGGAGCGCAAGGACTACGTGGTGACGGGGACCACGTTCGGTGCGCTCGACTATGTCGCGCTCGCGAAGGCCTTTGGCATGGCGGGGCACGACGTACGAACGGTCGCCGAGTGCCGCGCAGCCTTACGCGCTGGCCCGCCCGATGAGCCCACTCTGATCGCAGCGCACGTCGATCCCTCTGCGTATCAGCTGGGCTGACCAAGCCTCAGGCCTGCTTCAGTCGCTCCTTGTAATACGTGCGCATCTTCTGCACCTTGGGGCGGGCGTTGAAAAGGATGTACGGGCTCTGCGGATTCCGCTCGGCGTAGTCCTGGTGGTACGCCTCGGCCTCATAGAACTTCTCGAGCGGTCGCGCATCGGTCACGATCGGACGATCGAATACCTTCGCGGCATCGAGCTGCTTGATGTACGCCTCGGCGACCCGGCGCTGCTCGTCGTCGGCGTAGAAGACCTCGGAGCGGTACTGCCGTCCGACGTCGGGGCCCTGCCTGTCGCGCGTCGTCGGGTCGTGCGCGATCGAGAAGAACACCTTGAGGATCTGTCCGTAGCTGATCTTCTGCGGATCGAACCGGACCTCGACCGCCTCCGCATGGTCGGTACGGCCGCTCGAGACGGTTTCGTAGTCGGCGGAGTCTGCCGAGCCACCGGCGTAGCCGGACCTCACCGCTGAGACTCCGTCGAGCTGTCTGTAGACCGCCTCGACGCACCAGAAACAACCGCCGGCCAGAACCGCCACGCCCTCCGCGCCAGCGACGCGCGCGACGTCAGTGGCCGGATCGGGGAACTTCTCGGGAGACACCATCAGTCGATCCTCATGCTACGGCGCGGTCGCGAGCCGACCCGAGCGAAGGCCTGCCCAGGGCTAGGGCTTGGTCAGGACGATCGCGTTCGGCAGCAGCCTGCCGGGTCCGACCCGATACGCGCCGGCGAGGTACATCGCCGACGTCCCGCCGCCGTCGAGGTTGATCGCGTCGCGCGCGCCGAGCGCCTGGAGCACGTAGGCGGACTCGGTCACCGTCACGTTCGACATGATGGCGAGGTACACGTAGGTGCCGTCCACGCCGATCGACCCCTTCGTTCCCTTCGCGAGCTGTACCGGCGTCTGTTCGTACTCAGAGTCGACGATCGCTCCGTTCTGCAGGAGCATCGGGAACATCGTGATGCCCGCGGTGATCGGCGCGTTCATGAGCGAGGCGTTCTGTCCATAGACAAAGCTGCGGCGATAAGCACTGGTCACGCTTCCATTGAAGGTTAGCAGGGCGTTCTGCCCGATCAGCGCCGGACGATTGATCCATCGGCGCAGGTTGCTGTTGTAGATCGCGTAGTCGTATGAATTGATCTTGCTCGCGCACGCCGGATAGTCGGGGGGACAGAGATACGTGCCGTTCATCCCGGCATACGCGCCGTTCTCCGCGACGTACTGCGCGAGCGGCTTGGCCGGGCAATCGCGAGCGCAATCGGTGCTGTTCGCGGTGAGCGTTCGCACGGTCACTTCCGACAAGCGCTCCTTGATCAGATGCACGTTGAAGGTGCCGCGCGGCGTCGGGACATTCAGGTTGCTGTAGCCGGTCGGGCTGTAGATGGCACCGCTTTGCGATGGTGCGCTGCCGTCGGGGTTGAGAACGGTGACGAGCCAGAAGACGCCGAAGTCCTCGAGCCACGTGGCTCCTTCGATCAGCGGACGCAGATAGAGGCGGTAATAGCCCGGCGTCATCGGCGCCTGGATCGTGAACTGGAACCACGCGACCTGACCTGGGCCCACGTACGGCGCCGGCTGGATCGCGATGCGGTTGAAGTGCGGCCAGCCGGTCGCGAGCGTGCCCGCCGTGCCGTCGCCACCAAGAGGACTCTTCTGATCCTGGCCCGGCTCGGGGCCCCACGTCCCGAGGTAGGCGACCTCGCCCATGACGCCCCGCACCCATCCGCGCGATCCGCTATTGAAGAACGCGACGGTCGCGGTCGATCGCCCGCCGGGACATAGCGTTGGGTAGCCGCTCTGTCCGTACCAGCGCGCGTGGAAACCAGGGATGCCTGACGAGAGATTCGTCGGCGCGGGAATGCCCGGACCGACACTTGCGACGCACGCGGCGATCGCGGGGCGCGCCGGTTGGCTCAGCACCAGCGTGCTGATGACGAGGAGCGCGCCCAGTACGCGCGCGAGCGATCGAATCCCGATACCCACCGACTGGCCTAACGAGGCGCCGGGCGTCCCCAGTACGTTTTGCGCGCCGCGGAGTCAGCGGATGCCTGTTTGAAACTCGCGCAGGGCGCGCCGCTTCGCCGATGGAGCGCGCGCGTTCTATCGGACGGTGATCTCGGTGAAGAGGCCGAGGTCGTCCATCCACGCGCCGCCATCGACGACGCCGCGCAGCGCGAGCCGGTAGGTCCCAGGGAGCATGCCCTTGACCGCGAACGTGAACGTGGCAGTCGCGCCCGGGGGGACGACGTCCTCTGTCTGGACCGCCGGACGATCCGGTGCGACCCAGCCGTCGCCGAGGAAGCCGAGCTTCGCGTCGTTTCCCGCAACGCCGAGACGCGCCTCTTGTGCGGTTCCCTTGCGCCACGCGGTCGCACCGGTATTCCGCAGCACGATCGACACTGCGCCCACCTCATCCGCCGTGACCTCCGGGTAGGGCGTCTGCCACACGAACGCCGCGCGGACCGTCGACGCGTTCGGCGGAGCACAGAGGCTTACGAGCCACATGAAGTGGGGCCAGTTCCAGGTCGGCCCGGGATCGGTGTGGGTCGCGCCCGGAACTTCGTTGTGTCCGATGAGGTGCGCCCGATCCAGCGGGAATCCCCACCGGGCCCCCGCCCTGCACGCGAGAGCGGCTGCCGCCTGGTACTGCTCCTCACGAAAGAACGGGTTCGTACGAGTGTTGAGCTCGAGCTCGATACCAATCGAATTCAAGTTGTACCAGTAGTTCCCCGAATGCCACGCGGTGTGCTCCTCGCCGACGACATACGCGATGTGCCCGTCACCGCGAACGACATAGTGCGCGCTCACATCGGACGCGCGTGTGTTGAACGCGCGGAGCGTCTGGTGGTAGGTGATCACCGTGTAATGGATCACGATGGCCTCGGGCACCCCGCCGCGTCGGCCCCACCAGTGATTGGTCGTCGGCAGCATGAGCCACTCCGGCTGCGGCTCGTAAGGAAAGCGCGTGGAGACGGCGCGGGCAGGCGGCGCGGCTCGTGGAGCGTCGAGCGTCGCGGCCGTGAGATCCACGAACGGGGCCGCGCCTCCCGTCGCGGCGGTCGCCGCCTGCGTACGCACTGCACCGGCCACCACGCAAGCGGCGGCAAAGACCATCACACCGACGAGCAGGAGCGAAACCCACCCACGCATCCACCGACGGAACGCGGGTGGCCAACAGACGTTGCGTCCGACTGGTCGTTCAACAGGCAAACGGGCGACGTTCGCGTCGCGATAGAAAAGGAGGCCCGCCATCTGGCGGGCCTCCTCAGTCTGCGGATCGGACCGCGTACGACTGGCTAGCGCTGGTTCTGCGAACCCTGCTCGATGCGGTCGCCCTTCATCGGGCGGTCTCCGCGCGTCTCGTAGTCGAAGCCGCGACGCTTGCGCACGATGTCGCTCGCGTCGTTGTAACGGTCGTCGGCGCGCACCGTCATGAGGGTGCGGCCTTCCTTGAACTGCTCGCCGTAGTAGGTCGCCTCGACCTCGGGGATACCGAGACCGACGAGCGCCCCGCTCACGCCGCCCGCGACGCCACCGGCCACCGCGCCGGTCGCCGCGCCCGCGAGGGCGGTGGCCAGCAGGCCGCCGGAGACGATTGGGCCGATGCCCGGGATGAGGAGCGCCGCGCCGGCGCCGATGATCCCGCCGAGCACGACGCCCGTGCCAGCGCCGGAGGCGGCCATCTCACCGGCCTTGTTGCCCTCCTGGTGCGTCTTGCCTTCGTCGTCGCGCCAGGCGTATCCGATCTGGTCGTCTTTGAAACCCTTCTCGCGAAGGTCGCGCGCGGCAAGCTCCGCATCGTTACGTTCGTCGAAAACGCCGACGTAATGCTTGCGCTTGGTGGTGTGCTCTGGTGTATGCGTCATTCGTGTTTCCTCCTGTTTTTGGTCCGCATCACGTAGTCAGCAGATTCGAGGCCGCTGTGGTGTCAGCGAGTTCGGGCCTGCTTGCTGTTGCAGGACCACTCGAGCGCCTTCTTGAACGCCGCTCTGGCACGCTGAACGTAGAGTGCGCGACGTGGACCCTAACGCGACCGATCTCATCGAACGCAGCGATCGGCTTGCCGAGCTCGCCGAGCAGCGGCTTGCTCTCGCGCCGACGAACCCGGGCGCGCAGGAACGGGCACGTCAGCTCCACGACCACCTTGAGGGATTCGTGCGACCGCGCGCCGCGGACCTCGAGGCGCCGCTGCTCGTGCTGCTGCTCGGCCCGACCGGTGCGGGAAAGTCGTCGCTGATGAACACGATCGCCGGCGCCGAGGTCAGCCGCGCCGGCGTGCTTCGGCCGACGACGCGCGAGGCGATCCTCTACGCGAGTGAAAGCGACGCGAAGCAGATCCTGTCCGGCGCCAGGCTGCGACAAGCATCGACCGAGCGGATCGTGCACGCGGCCGCGCCGACAACATCGACCGGTGTCGCGGTCATCGATGCGCCCGACATCGACTCAGTGGAGCGCGACAACCGCGTGCTCGCGGATCTTCTTCTCGAGGCCTGTGACCTGTGCGTCTTCGTCACAACGGCGACGCGCTACGCGGACATGGTGCCGTGGCAGGTCCTCCGCCGCGCTCAGGAGCGCGGACTTCCGATGGTGGTGGTGCTCAACCGAGTGCCGGCCGACGAGCGCGACCGTGAGGATGTCCTGGCCGATGCGCGCCGCCTCCTTGCGGAAGGCGGCATGAGCGAAGAGGACGACACGCTGGACCTGATCACGGTCTCAGAGGGCGATATCGACCCGAGCGTGAACGGCCTCACGCGGTACAAGGTCCGTCCGTTGGTCGATCGCATCGAGCAGCTTGCCTCGGAAAGCGCGGAGCGGCGCGCCGTCGCCGTCGACTCGCTCGCTGGGGCCGTTCGCGGACTCGCGCCTCTGGCGCACAACGTCGCCGACGATCTCGAGCACGAGGCGATCGACGCCGAGGCATTTCGACGCATCGCTGAGACGTCGTACGCGGAGGAGCTCGCCGCGTTGTCGCGCTCGCTACGCAGCGGAGTGCTCTTACGCAGCGAGGTCCTTCGCCGTTGGCACGACTTCGTCGGCGCCGATCAGATCACACGCTTCGTGTCGTCCGGATTGGGACGGTTGCGGGGGCTGCTGATGACCGCGTTCCGCGGCTCCCCCACCGCACCGGTCGCCATGGTCGAGGAGGAGGTCGCGAGCACGCTCGAGGCACTCGCGCTCAGACACGCGAGCGAGGCCGCACGACGTACCGCGACCGCATGGTCCGACCGCGCGGACGGTGCGGCGCTCATCGACCGCGATCCCACGCTGTGGTCGGCGTCGGAGCGCTTCGGGCCGGCGATGCACGACGGACTGGCGGCGTGGATGCGCGCGACCATCGATGACCTGCGCACGGCCGGTGGACGGAAGAAGGCCGTCGCGCAGGTCGCCGCGCTCGGCGTGAACGCCGTCGGCGTCGCGGTCATGCTCGGTGTGTTCGTGCACACCGCCGGGCTGACCGGCGCGGAGGTCGGGATCGCGGCCGGCACGGCGTTCCTGAATCAGAAGCTGCTGGAAGCGCTCTTCGGCGAGCGGGCGATGGAGCAGCTCATCGAGCAGGCGCGGCAGCGGCTGGACACTCTGCTGACGTCGCTCTTCACCCAGGAGCGCGAGCGGTTCGACGCTCTTGCGACGCAGCCGGCAACGCTGCGCGACCTCGCGGCCAAGCTGCGCAGCGCCGTGACGGACCTGCGCGCATGAATCTTCAGGGGTGCCTCGATCGTCTGGACGAGGCGATAGCGGCCGCTTCGGAGCTGGGCCTCGACACCACCTCGGCCACGACCGTGCGAGAGACGGCTCGCACCCGCCTTGGATTCCCGAGCGACGCTTACGTGCTCGCGCTGGCGGGCGGCACCGGCGTCGGGAAGTCGACCCTGCTCAACGCGATCGCCGGCCAGACCGTGAGTCCAGCAAGCTCGAAGCGTCCGACCACCGCCGAACCGGTCGCGTGGGTGCCGGCCGACCGGCGCCGCGATCTCTCAAGTCTTCTCACCTGGCTCGGCGTGACACAGGTTCGCGAGCATCAGGCGAACAGCCTCGGCTCGCTCGCGGTGCTCGACCTCCCCGACTTCGATTCCATCGCTCCCGAGCACCGGGCGCGTGTCGATGCGCTCCTGCCCCGTGTCGACGCCGTCGCATGGGTGGTCGATCCCGAGAAGTACAAGGACGAGATCATGCACGGCGGTTATCTCCGCACGTTCGGTCCGCGGCTGCGGCAGCAGCTGGTCGTGCTCAATCGCAGCGACCTTCTGACGCCAGAGGACGCGAAACGCGTCAGCGATGACATGCGGGCCCAGCTTCGGCGCGAGGGCCTGGGCGACATCGGCATCGCGACCACACGCGCGCGCGACGGCAGCGCGGGGGTCGCGGAGTTCCGTGGATGGCTCGACTCCAGCGTTGAGGCAAAACGCGTGATCGCATCGCGCATCGCGGCAGAAGGGCACGACGCCGTGCGCGAGCTCGCGGCGCGCGCGGGCGTCGCCGACGGCGACGTGACGCCGCTCATCGACCCTCAGCGACGCGAGCGAGCACTCGCCGCTGTTACGCGCGGCGTGCTTGCGCTCGTCGACATCCCCGGCCTCGGGCGCCAGGCCGTCGCCGCGACACGGCTCGCGGCCCGGCCACGCGGCGCCGGGCCGTTCGGCCACGTGACGAGCGCCATCTATCGACTCACCGGCCGCGCTCGCGCGTCAGCCGATCCCGCCGCGTACCTTCGCCGCTGGCAGCTCCGCGGCTCGCTCGCGCCGGCGGTCGAGCCGCTGCGTGAGCTCGTCGCGGCGACGCTCCCCACCGTGCCGGCGCACGTTCGCGGCGCGCTCGCGACGCTGAGCACGCCCGCGGTCTTCGAGCAGCGGCTCGCGGACACCGTCGATCGCTCCCTCACGACGGAGGCGACCGAGTTCCGCGTGCCGACCAGTGCGCTCTGGTCGGTCATTGGGCTGGGGAACTACCTGGTGACGGCGGTCCTTATCTTCTGCGCGCTCTGGTTCGCCGCCCTGTTCCTCATCGACAACGCGCCGGTCGGCTCCGTCGCGCTGCCCTACCTCGGCGCTTTGCCGACACCGGTCGTGCTGCTCGCGTCGACGCTGATCGTCGGATTCCTGCTCGCGCAGGCACTTCGCCTGCACGCGGGATGGTTGGGGCGCCGCTGGGCGCGCCGGATCCGCGAGCGGATCACGCGCGAGGTGCGCGAGCGCATCACCGACAGCCTGCTGCTCCCGATCGAGCGTTTCGACTCGGCCCGTCAGCAGCTCGCCAGCGCCGCGCGTGGAACGAGCGAAGACTGCGCGGCCGAGGCGACGTAGCGGCGTAGCGGTCGACTAGGCTTCGCGGCGTGGCCAAGGTCCCGGCGACGAAGACTGAGGGAAAGTGGATGATCCGCCATGGCCGCGTTCGCGCGAAAGCGCGCCCGAACAAGCGACGCAGCGTCGAAGACCTTCAGTACAACAACCCGTACGGCTACAACATCGAGCGCGTGTGGTTCGACGGTCGCGTCGTGTTCGCGACCGAGCAGGGCGAGGTCGACGTTGACCCGAAGAGGGTGAAGGTCGCGCAGGAATACCAGATCGTCTACGCGGTGAGGCTGACGCCGAAGCGCAAGCTTGCGAGCGGCAGCGCGAAACGCGTCGCGGGCCAGTTCAACATTTACGACTCGGTGCCGGGGATGAAGAAGTACAGCCCGATCTGGCAGTTCAACTACGTCATCGTCCCGCGTAACTACGTGCCGAACACCCTGCGCTCCGAAAGTGATTGCCTTCGCAGCGGTTATGAGATCAGGAAGAGCCTGGTCTTCGAAAACTGACCCGTTCTCTAGCCGCCCGCGGTCGCGGGCTCTCGGCCGGCAGCGTCTTCACGTAAAGCGACTCACCGATCCGCGGACGAACGAAACCTGGCAGGCCGCCGACATACCGATACCCCTGGCTCGTGTAGAAGGATCGCGCGCGCCGATTGGTCGTGGTCACGAGCAGCACCATGTGGCGGCTGCCGAGCGCGCTGGCCCTGCGCTCCGCGTCCTCCAGGAGCGCGGCGCCGACGCCGCGCGACTGCTGTCCCTCCGCGACGAGGAGCAGTCGAAGGTATGCCGCGCGATCGAGCGCGCGTGTTGCGATCACCCAGGCGAACCCCACGACGTCGCTGCCCTCAAGGGCGACCTGGAGCAGGTCGCGTTCTTGCAGGCCTTCGCCGAGGCTGGCGTGCGCGCGATGACGGGTCACGCCGTACCGGCGCAGCAGCGGCGATCTGGCCATGAGCTGTGTCATTTCGGCGACATGCGTGCGGGTCGCGGGCAAGATCCTCATCGTCGCTGCGGGTCGAGCGCGTCACGCAAGCCGTCGCCCAGCAGATTGAATCCCAGCACCGCGATCATGATCGCGAGGCCGGGGAAGATCGCGAGGTGCGTGGCGAACTCGAGGTACTGCCGTCCCTCGTTGAGCATGACCCCCCACGACGGCGCGGGCGGTTGTGCGGAGAGGCCGAGGAACGAGAGCGCGCCTTCGGTGAGGACCGCCCACGAGAGTGCGAGGCTGACCTGCACGATCAGCGTCGACAGCAGGTTGGGCACGATGTGGCGGGCGACGATGCGCGTCTGCGTCGCACCGATCGCGCGCGCGGCTTCGACGAAGTCGCGCTCTTTGAGCGCAAGCACCGGGCCGCGGACCACGCGGGCGAAGATCGGCGTGTACACCACGGCGATCGCGATGATCACGTTCCGCGGGTCCGGTCCGAGGGCGGCGACGATGCCCAACGCGAGGAGGATCGCCGGGAAAGCGAAGAACACGTCCATCACGCGTCCGATCACGAGGTCCGCGACGCCGCCGAGGTAGCCCGCGACCAGCCCCAGCGTCCCCCCGATCATGGTGGCGATCGCCACCGAGAGGACCGCGACCTCGATCGACAGGCGAGACCCGTAGAGGACCCGGCTCAGGAGATCGCGGCCGAGCGCATCCGTCCCGAACGGGAACTCGGCGCTCGGCGCGGCGAGCCGCTGCGTGGAGAGCTGCAGCGGGTCGCGCAGCGGCAGGAACGAGACAAAGAGCGCGATGGCCACGTAAGAAACGACCAGCACGAGGCCGAGGAGTGCGACCGGCTCGCGCGCGACCGCAGCGAGGATCCCGGTGAGCCCGAACGACCGTCCGGCCGCCGCCGAGCTACGCGAGGCGGATTCGGGGATCCAGGTAGCCATACAGCAGGTCCACAACGATATTCACCATGACGAAGAGGACCGCGATCACGAGCACTCCCCCTTGCACCAGCGCGTAGTCGCGCTGGACGATCGCCGTCAGCAACATCCGGCCGACCCCCGGGATCGAGAAGATCTCCTCCACGACGACCGCGCCGCCGAGAAGCTGTCCGACCTGGATCCCGAGGAGCGTCACGACGACGATGAGGCCGTTCTTCAGGACATGGCGGCGGACGATGAGGCCAGGCCCGAGGCCCTTGGCCGCGGCGGTGCGTACGTAGTCGGCGCCGAGCACGTCGAGCATCGCCGAGCGCGTCATGCGCATCGTCGCCGCGGCGAGGGCGACGCCCAGGGTGATTGCGGGAAAGAGGAGCAGCGCCAGATTCGCGAGCGGGTCGCGCACGAAGTCCACGTAGCCACCGGTGTTCGGAAGCCACCTCAGGTACAGCGAGAAGAGCACGATGATGAGCGTTCCCAGCCAGAAGCTCGGCAGTGACAGCCCCACCAGCCCGCCGATCCGCGCGGCCATGTCGAGGCGGCTGTGCGGCCGCATCGCGGACAGCAGCCCGAGCGGCAATCCGATGGCGACCGCGATCAGCGTGGCGGCCGCCGCGAGCTCGAGCGTGGCGGGCAGGCGCTCGGCGATCTCGACGAGGACGGGGCGACCGGTGCGGATGGAGTATCCGAAGTCGCCGCGAAGCAACGACGTGAGCCAGTTCCAATACTGGACCGGGAGCGGCTGGTCGAGCCCGAAATAGGCGCGCAGGCTCGCGAGCTCCTCGGGGTCCAGGGCAGTTGAGGTCCCGAGACGCGCGGCGATCACGTCGCCCGGGATCAACCGGATGAACAGGAACGTGAGGAGCGAGACGCCGATCAGCGTCGGGATCGCGCCGAGGAGTCGCTTCGCGAGATATCCGCTCACGGCTCAGAACGGCGGGGGGAGATGTTCCGCTCCCGCCGCCCTCCGATCACTCGACTATTTGTCGAGCCAGGTCTGCCGCAGGTAGATCCAGGAGCCGGTCGGCAGGTGCGTGAAACCCTTCGTCGTCGGCAGGGTCGCGTTGTAGTCGCGGCCGACGTAGAGCCACACGAAGGGCACGCCGTTGACCAGCTCCTTCTGGGCCGTCGTGTAGAGCTCCTTCCGCTTCGCGACGTCGGTCGTCGCGCGCGCGGCCTTGATCGCGTCGCTGGACACCGGGTTCTTGTAGCTGGTCACGAAGTTGAGGTTCCCGTCGTCGGTGAAGTACCGGAAGACGTAGAAGTCCGGATCGGGACCGCCTCCGTTGAGGCCCGGCGCCATGTCGAAGTCCGCCTTGAGCCAGCGCTGCACCCACTGCGCGAACTCGAGCGTTTCGATCTTCATCGTCACGCCGATCTCCGCGAGCTGCGCTTGGACGAGCTGCGCGATGTCCTTGGCGTACACCGGCTCCGTCGTCTGCGTGAGCATGGTGAACGTCACCGGCCCGACGTTCGCCTCCGTAAGGAGCTGCTTGGCCTTGGCGACGTCACGCGTGTACAGCGGGTACTGCGACGTCGGCAGCGCGTAGTTGGCGAGCGCGGGTGCGACAGGACCGGTGATCTCGCCCTCGCCGAATGCGACCGCGTCGATGATCGCCTTCCGGTCGATCGCGTACGCGATTGCCTGTCTCACTTTCAGGTTGTCGAACGGCTTTCGTGTCGTGTTCAGGAAGAGAAGGTTGTAGCTGAGGCTCGGCTTCGCCGAGAGCGTCACGCCTGATTCACTGCGGAGGGTGCGCGCGACCCTCGCGTCAAACACGATCGCCATGTCTGCCGCCTTGGTGCGGAGCGCGGCGGTGATGCCGGTCTCGTCGGGAACGACGTTGATGCGGATCCCGTCGAGATACGGCTGACCCGTGACGTAATAGTCCTTGTTCGCTTCGAAGCGCATGTAGTTGTCCGGCACCCACTCGGCCAGCTTGAACGCACCGCTTCCGATCGCGGTCTCTTTCTTGGAGAGGTCCGTGTTGGCCTCGCCGATCTTCTTCGACACGATGCCCGTGTTCGGGTGGGCCATATAGGCGATCAGCGCCGCGTTGGGCGTCTTCAGGTCGAAGACCACGGTCGTCGCGTCCGGTGCGGTGATCGCGCTGACGTCTCCGAAGAACGAGCGTGCGACCGCGACGGTCGCCGGATTGATGATGCGATCGAAGGTGTACTTGACGTCCGCGCTGGTCAGAGGGTCGCCATTGTGGAACTTCACGCCGGAGCGGATCTTCACCGTGACCTGCTTGCCGTCAGACGACAGCGTGGGCACCGACTCGGCGAGGTCCGGCTGCACCGCGAGGTTCTCGTCCAGGCGCATGAGGTAGCTGTAGATCAGTTCGAAGACGCGCGCCGAGGTGAA
>JANMSU010000240.1:0-2736 GCA_031389835.1 Chloroflexota bacterium | reverse complement strand
GGTTCACGCCCTCGGTCGCGTTGCGGACGAAGATCACCTCGCGGTCGTCGCGCGCGCCGATGAAGCGCGCCACCTTGGCCCGCGCGCCCTCGAAGGCGGCCGTGGTCGTCTCGCTGAACTCGTACACGCCGCGGTGGATGTTCGCGTTGTGCTCCTCGAACACCGCGCTCATCGCGTCGATGACCTGACGCGGCTTCTGGCTGGTCGCGGCGTTGTCCAGATACACGACCGGCTTGCCGTTCACCGTGCGCGAGAGGATCGGGAAATCAGCGCGGATCCGCGCGACGTCCAGCTGCGAACGCGCCTGTGACGTTGTCTTGACGGTAACCGCCACGCTCAGGCCTTCCCCGCATAAAGCTCTTCGCGCACGAAGTCGTAGCCCTTTTCCTCGAGCTCGGCGGCGAGCTCGCGCCCGCCCGTGCGCACGACGCGGCCGTCCACGAGCACGTGCACGAAGTCCGGCTGCACGAACTTGAGGATCCGCTCGTAATGCGTGATCAGGAGGATGCCGACCTCGGGTCCGCGCAGCGACTCGATGGCGTGCGCGACGATCTTCAACGCATCGATATCCAAGCCGGAGTCCGTCTCGTCCAAGAGCGCGAGCGAGGGGGAGAACATATGCATCTGCAGCGTCTCGAGGCGCTTCTTCTCACCGCCCGAGAACCCGTCGTTCACCGAACGCGTGATGAATGATTCTTCGATCTCGAGGAGCTTCCTCTTCTCCGCCAGGAGCTTGACGAACTGCGGGATGGGCATGTTGTTCTTGCGGGCCTCCTCCGCGGTGCCAGCGGTCACACCGGGTTCCGCCCGCCGCGCGTTGATCGCGGTGCGCAAAAAGTTCGCGACCGAGACACCGGGGATCGCCGCGGGGTACTGGAATGCGAGGAACAGCCCGGCGCGGGCGCGCTCGTCGACTGGCATCGCGAGGACATCTCGGCCGCCGAACGTGACCGACCCCTTAGTGACCTTGTAGCGAGGATGGCCCATGACCGTGAGCGCGAGCGTGCTCTTTCCGGAGCCGTTCGGGCCCATGATCGCGTGGACTTCCCCGCTGCGGACGGCGAGGTCGATCCCCTTCAGGATCTCTTTTCCTTCCACGCTCACGTGGAGGTCTTTGATGACGAGATCAGGCAACGTTGACTTTCTCCTTTGCAAGATCGGCGAGGGTCATACCGTCCAGCACCTGCGCGATGGTTGATTGCAGCTTCATCCACACCGCGCGGGTCCCACAGTCCTGTTCGCGGATGCAGTTGAGGACCGGATCTCCTTCGGCGGTGCAGATCTGCGGCTCGATCGGTCCCTCAAGCGCACGAACGATGTCGCCCGCGGTGATCGCCGACGGATCGCGCGCCAGCACGTAACCTCCGCCCGCGCCACGCTTGCCGGTCACGAGGCCCGCCTTCCGGAGCACGGCAACAAGCTGCTCGAGATAAGACTCAGGCAGGTCCTCGCGCTGGGCGACCGCGTGGAGCGAGATGGTGCCCTGCTGCCAGTGCCGCGCGAGGTCGACCATCAGGCGCATGCCGTATTCGCCCCGCGTCGAGACATGAAAGGCCGTCTGTGGATTTCCGAGCACTGCAGTAGGAATTCTAGGTCTTTGCTGGTGGCGCCGCCAGCCATTTTCTGGCCCTAACCTCGCCCGAGGATGCCGCTGAAGTACAGGCGCGCCGCCGTCGGTTCCACCAACCCGGCCAAGATCGAGGCCGTGCGCGTCGTTCTGGCGCGTCTGGCGCCGGGCTGTGCGCTGGACGCCGTGGACGTGCCCAGTGGCGTTGCGGCGCAGCCTGTCGGTGACCAGGCGACGCGTGACGGCGCTCGCAACCGCGCGCGCGCCGCACTCGCGGCGACGAGAGCGGAGGTCGCGTTCGGCCTCGAGGGCGGGGTCGTGCACGAGCCTCCGCTCGTTTGGTTGGTCTCATGGGTCGCCGCGATAGCGGCCGATGGCAGGAGCGGTGACGCGAGCGGGCTGCGCATGTCCTTGCCAAAAACGGTCGCGGCCCGCCTCGCGGACGGCGACGAGCTTGGAACGGTGATCGATGACCTCTTCGCGGTGCGGGCATCCAAACAACACGCCGGCGCCATCGGACTGCTCACGGAAGGTTTCGTGTCGCGCACCGAGGCGTTCGCGGACCTCGTCGCGATGGCCTGCGCGCCGCTGCTCCGACCCGACCTGTACTGAAGTGTGAAGGCCGCGATCGCGTGAGGGGACGCGGGGCCGCGCCGCCCTAGCGAACGACTCGGAGGCGACGATGCTCCCCGGCTGCGGGTAGCTCCGCGATGATCGGGCCGGGCTCGCCGGCCTCGGCCTTGCGAACCGAGTTCTCGTCGACGAAACGACGCGTGTAGAGACGATGGTACAGGCCGCCAAGTGTCAGGAGCTCGCCGTGCGTGCCCTCCTCGACGATGCGGCCGTGGTCGAGCACGAGAATGCGGTCCGCGCGCTCGACGGTCGACAGGCGGTGGGCGATCACGATCGTGGTGCGCCCGCGCATCAAGCGGTCCAGCGCCTGCTGCACGAGATACTCGCTCTCGTTGTCCAGCGACGACGTCGCCTCGTCGAGCAGGAGGATCGGCGCGTCGCGCAACAGCGCCCGCGCGATCGCGACACGCTGACGCTGACCCACGGAGAGACGCACGCCGCGCTCCCCGACGACCGTCGCGAGACCGTTCGGCAGACGCGCGATGAACTCGGACGCGTTCGCTGACCGCGCGGCCTCGTCCATCTCGGCGTCGGTC
>JANMSU010000235.1:0-3679 GCA_031389835.1 Chloroflexota bacterium | reverse complement strand
GAAGCCCGGCTCCTCGTAGTTGTCGTACGAGAGGAACAGGTACTGCGGGCAGGTCTCGGCGTAGGCGGGCAGGCCGCGGTCGCGAAAGATCCGCACCTGGTCGAGCGCCTGTGACGCCGAGAGGTGCACGACGTAGAGCGGCACACCCCCCGCCATCTCGGCGAGCTTGTAGGCGCGGCCGGTCGCCTCGCCTTCCGCCTCGGGGGGGCGCGTGAGGGCGTGCCACTTTGGCTCGGTCTTCCGCTCCGCGAGCGCCTTCTTCACCAGGACGTCGATGACGCCGCCGTTCTCCGCGTGCATGCAGATGAGGCCGCCGTTCTCAGCGGTGCGCGTGAGCGCCTTGAAGATCGACGCGTCGTCGACCATGAAGACGCCCGGGTAGGCCATGAACAGCTTGAAGGAGGACACGCCCTCCTTGACCATCGTGTCCATCTCGCGGAGGACCTTGTCCGACACGTCACGCACGATCATGTGGAGCCCGTAATCGATGACCGCTTTGCCGCGGGCCTTCTGCAGCCAAGCGTCGCGCGCCCTCTCCAGCGGCTCGCCCATGCCCTGCACCGCGAAGTCGACGATCGTTGTCGTTCCGCCGAACGCAGCTGCGCGCGTGCCGGTCTCAAAGTCGTCCGAGGACGAGGTGCCGCCGAACGGGAGCTCCATGTGCGTGTGCACGTCGATGCCGCCGGGGATCACGTACTTGCCGGTCGCGCTGATCTTCTTGGCACCGGCCACTTTCAGGTCCTTGCCGATCATGGCGATCTTCTCGCCGTCGACCAGCACGTCGCCCTTGTAGTTGTCGGTGGCGGTCACGATGGTTCCGCCGGCGATGAGCGTCTTCGTCATGCTCCCTCCGAGGCGAACTCGCGGGAGTTTAGGTCAGCGCAGCGTGTCGGCGAGGACGACGAGCTCCGGGACCGTGCGGTTGAGAGACTCGAGTCGATAGGAGATGCCGTGCTCGGTCCAGTTCACCACCGTGATTCCCTCGACCGATGCGATCCCGGTCGTGCCGCGGATGGCGACGGCGGCTCGGAATGACGCCGGTGGCGCCTCGTTGGCGAGCCAATCAGGGAATGCGGAGAGCTCGACGTCGGCGATGCCGGTCGGCAGCGCGAGCGACGCGAGCTGCGTGCGCGGGTACAGCAACGCACCAGTGGGAGTGGGCATCGCCGTCGGCGCGGGCACCTGCTCGCTGCCGCCACGCTGTTGCGCGAGCAGCGCGGCCGCCGCCAGCGCGGTAGCAATGCCGATGAGCACGATCCGCTGCCACAGTCTGGTGCCGCGCTCCTTCTTATCGAGATCGATGAGGACTGAGTTGCGTCCGAGCGTCATTGCGCCAGATTGACCGTCACGCTCTTGCGCTGCGTGAAGCCTTCGAGCATCCCCTCGAGCGAGTTCTCGCGACCGAGACCGCTCTGCTTGAAGCCGCCATACGGCTGGCCGACGACCTGGCCCAGGCCCTGATTGACCTGCACCCACCCGGCATCGATCGCATGCGCCGTCCGAAGTGCCTTGCCCAGCTCGTTCGACCAGACGTAGGCGGCGAGCCCGTAGTGTGTCTCGTTCGCCATGCGGACCACGTCTGCCTCGTCGCTCCACGGGATCGCGACGAGCACCGGACCGAAGATCTCCTCCCGCGCGATCCGCCACTCATTGCGAACATCCGCGAAGACGGTGGGCTCGACGTAGTAGCCCTCGGACAGTGGCCCCTCCTTCGGCGGTGTTCCGCCGGTCACCGTGCGCGCTCCCTGCTGGCGCACGCCCTCCTCGATGTAGCCGGTCACGCTCTCGAACTGCTGGCGGCTCACGATCGCGCCCATGTCGTTCTTTTCGTCGAGTGGGTCCCCGACCTTGAGCGCTTTCAGCTTCGCCGCGATCCGGTTGAGGAACGGATCGAAGACGCTCCGATGAAGGAAGAGCCGCGAGCCGGCCGTGCAGGACTGGCCTTGACGCGCGAACCGCATGGCGGCGATGACGCCGTCGGCGGTGCGGTCGCTGTCGGCGTCGGGAAACAGGATCTGCGGACTCTTTCCGCCGAGCTCGAGCGTGACGGGGACGATCCGATCGGCCGCGAGGCGAAGGATCTCCTTACCCGTCTCGGTATTTCCGGTGAAGGAGATCTTTCGGACGAGGGAGTGCTCCGCGAGCGGCGTTCCGACCTCACCTCCCGTCCCCGTGACGATGTTGAGGACCCCCTTCGGCAGGTGCGCCTCACATATCTTCGCGAGCTCGAGCACCGCGAGTGGGGCGTTCGCCGACGGCTTGAGCACCACCGTGTTCCCGGCGAGCAGCGCCGGGGCGATCTTCCATGCGGCGATGAGAACCGGGACGTTCCACGGGACGATCGCTGCGACGACCCCAAGCGGCTCGCGTCGTGTGTACGAGAACATCTGCTCGCCGAGTGGGATGGTCTCGCCCTTGAGCTCGCCGCCGAGGCCGCCGAAGTAGCGGAACACGTCCGCGACGGACTTGGCCTCCGGCCGCGCCTGAGTGCGGATGGCGTTCCCCGTCTCGCGCGCGAGGGTGCGCGCGAGGTCCTCGATGTGAGCCTCGACGTCGTCGGCGATGCGCGCGAGTGCGCGCCCGCGGTCGCGCGGTGTGACCGCGCGCCACGCCGGAAACGCCGCGGCGGCGGCCCGGACAGCACGGTCAACGTCGGCGGCGCCCGAGCGTGGCACGTGCGCGATGACCCGGCCTCGCGTCGCGGGTGTCTCCACCTCGAACGTGCGGCCGTCCGCGCTCTCGACCCACTCGCCGCCAATGAACATGCGCGGACGGAGCACCGTCTCGGCGGCGTCGGCGATCGTCGTCACGGCTTCACCATGTCGTCGTACATGTCCGGCCGGCGATCGCGGTAGAACTGCCAGGTGTTGCGGACCTCGCGCACCAGATCCATATCCAGATCGGCGACGAGAAGCTGCTCGTCCTTCTCAGCGGCTTGCGCGACGATCTTGCCGCGCGGGTCCGCGAAATATGACGAGCCGTAGTACTCGTTCGGTCCGAACTCCTTCTCCTGCCCGACGCGGTTGATCGTCCCGACCCAGTAACCGTTCGCGATCGCGTGTGCCGTCTGCTCGATGAACCAGAGATGCATCGAGAGCCCGCGCGAGGTCGCCGATGGGATGAACACGAGCTCGGCGCCGTGCAGCCCGAGCATGCGTGCGCCCTCGGGGAAGTGCCGGTCGTAGCAGATGTACACGCCGACCTTTCCGACCGCCGTGTCGAAGACGGGGTAACCCATGTTCCCGGGACGGAAGTAGAACTTCTCCCAGAACCCGTTCACGTGCGGGATGTGTGTCTTTCGATACTTTCCGAGGTACTTGCCGTCGGCGTCGATCACCGCGGCGGTGTTGTAGTAGATGCCGACCTGGTCCTCTTCGTACATCGGCGCGATGATCACCATGCCGTGCTTCTTCGCGAGCTCCTGCATGAGCTTCGTGGTCGGGCCGTCGGGGATCTTCTCCGTGTACGAGTAGTGCTTGGCGTCCTGCACCTGGCAGAAATACGGCCCATAAAAGAGCTCCTGCAGACATATGACCTGGGCGCCTTGCTGCGCCGCCTGCTCGATGTGCTGGACGTGCCTCGCGACCATCGAGTCTTTATCGCCGGTCCAGGCGCACTGGACGAGCGCCGCCTTCACGGTGGTCATCTCGCCCTCCCCTTCGAACTTTCGCTTGGCCGC
>JANMSU010000234.1:0-1651 GCA_031389835.1 Chloroflexota bacterium | reverse complement strand
ACAGAGAAACGCTCCCCTGCCCCGCTGCGAACTGGCTGACAACGAACGCGATCCCGAGCACGCTCATCCCAAGACCGACTCCGATGGAGGCGTTGCCAACGGTCCGTAGCGCCGAACGCACCTCTGGCGAGAGGCCCACTAGGCCGCGACCCCTCCCGAGATCTCTTCCAGGGAACGTCCCTTTGTCTCTTCGGCGAGGAGCCACACATTAAGAGCAGTCACGACGAGCACGACCATGAATAGGGCGAACACGCCTGACTGTCCGAGTGTCGGTACAAGCACCGGTGTAAGGAACGGACCAATGATCCCGCCGATACGCCCCACAGCCGCGGCAATTCCCGCGCCGGTGGCACGGATCGCGGTCGGGTAGAGCTCCGGCGAGTACGTGTACACGATCGCCCACGCCCCGAGGTTGAAGAACGAGAGAAGCGCCGCGTACACGAAGGCGTCGGTGCCCGTGCCGGCGTTGCCGAACATGAACGCGGCGGCCGCGGTGCCGAGCAGATACGTGACGAGCGTGGGCTTGCGACCCCAGCGCTCAACGAGCCACGCGGCACTGAAGTAGCCAGGGATCTGCGCGAACGTCGACAGGAAGAAGAACTCGTTGCTGCGCACCTCCGAGAGCCCGCGCGCCGCGAGCAGGGACGGGACGTACAGGAAGATCCCGTAGTAGGTGAACACGATGCCGAACCAGAGGATCCAGAGCATCGCCGTGCGCTTCGCGAGTGCCGGGCTCCACAGCTCCGCGATGCCCGTGCGCCCGGAGCGTGCCGGAGCGACGGCCGCGCCGAGCGTCAACAGCGCACCGCCGCCCGCGCGCTCGACGCGACGCACGATGGCGTCGGCCTCGGCGGTGCGGCCGCGCTGCGCGAGATAACGCGGCGACTCCGGAAGCGCTGAGCGCAGGTACGCGACGTACAGCGCCGGCAGCGCGGCGACGACGAACGCGCCGCGCCAACCGAACTGCGGCAGCACGACGAGCGCGACGAGACCCGCGGCGAGCGTGCCGTACGCCCAGAACGATTCGAGGAGCACGATCATGCGACCACGCTGCGCGCGCGGCGAGAACTCCGAGACGAGTGTCGCGACGACGGGCAGCTCGCCGCCAAGTCCGAGTCCCGCGACGACGCGCGCTGCGAGCAGCGTCTCGAACGTGGGCGCGATCGCGGAGAGCACCGCGCCGATTGAGAACAGGATCAGCGTCGCCTGGAAGATGAGGCGGCGTCCGTAGCGGTCGGCGAGGCGGCCCGAGTTCGCGCTCGCCCCCGCGCAAGTGGGCCTCGTCGCCAGCGCTGGCTTCGTCGGCATGTTCCTGGGCGCCGCGATCTCGGGCCGCCTCGCCGACCGCTACGGACGCCGCCTCATCTTCCAGGCGACGCTGATCCTGTTCTCGATCGGCGCGGTGCTCTCCGCGATCGCGCCGACGTTCGAGACGCTGCTAGCCGCGCGCATTGTCGCCGGGCTCGGGCTCGGCGGCGAGCTGCCCGTCGTCGCGACACTCGTCTCGGAGTTCTCGCCGCGCGCGCAGCGTGGCCGGATGATCGTGCTCCTCGAGTCGTTCTGGGCCTACGGCACGCTCGCCGCGGGCCTGGTCGCGCTCTTCGTGCTGCCGCAGTTCGGTTGGCGCGGCGCGTTCGTCGTTGCCGCGCTG
>JANMSU010000230.1:0-4813 GCA_031389835.1 Chloroflexota bacterium | reverse complement strand
CTGCGTCCGCGCGACCGCCCGCCCGAGACTAGACCGAATCTAAAGGAAATGCCGCCTGATGACAGCGACGTTTTGGAAGATGCGCCAGCCGAACGCGAACAGGGCCACGAGATAGAGGTCGATCCCCAGCCTGTCTCCCAGAAACGTGAGCAACGCGGCGAGTAGGGCGTTCGTGTAAAAGCCCGAAAGGAAGATCTTCGTGTCGAAGTGACCCTCCAGCTCCGCGCGGAAGGCGCCGAGGAGCGAGTCGAGGGCGGCGAGGATACCGACCGCGGTGTAACGGGCCCACTCGAGGGGGAGGTTGAAGTTGAGGGCGAGCCCGAGCAGCACCCCGGCGACAAGACCGAGGAGAGGAAGCCACACGAGGGATTAATTCGGGCTGAAGACGATGCGGTCGGGGCTGCGCACGTCGACGTAGTCTAAGCGCCGCGTCGGGTTGTCCACGAGGAAGCGCTTCGCGAGGGACAGCTTCTCATCGAAGCGATCGGCGGTCCCGAAGCGGATCTCCCACCTCGCGGCCGTGCGCAGCACGAGTCCGTTCGCGCCGGCGGTCATCACGACCCGCAGGTCGGTGGCGTCGGCGCGGAGCTCACCCGGGGCGAGCGCGGCCAGCCGGAGCGCCGCTTCGACGAGAGCAGGGGGATCGATGCGCTCGCCCGCGCTGCGCGCGGCGCGTTCGTCGAATACCCGGAGGTCCGGTGCGCCGGTCCGATCGATGGACGGGAAGAGGATTCCGCTTGAGTCGATGAACCACTCCACGTTGTCGCTCGCGACCCACCGCCCGACGGCCTGGCGCTCGACGAATGTGATGCGCGCCGTCCCGGGCAGGAGGATCTCCACCCTCGCGTCGCGGACCGCCGCGAGCGTCCGCAGCTGGGCGCGAGCATCGGCTCCGCTCGCCAGGAACGTTGGGACCCCGTCCAGCCCGCTCTGCGCCCGTGCGGCGTCCCGCGAAACGTGCCTGGCGCCGACCACGACGACGTCCTCGACCCGCGCGACGTTCGCGAACGCGATGACGAGCAGGGCGGCGGCGCATCCGAGCGCGATCAGCGCCGCACCTGCGCGGACCGGATCCTTGACCCGGAATGCGGGCCGCCGCCGGCGGGGCTTGCTACGAGTCGAGCGGCGAGAGCGAGTGCTCAGCGCGCGCGCCGGCGCGCGTCCTCGAGGGCCCAGTCGACGAAACGCGCGAGAAGGTCGCCGAACTGGATCCCGGCGGCGCGCGCCGCCTTCGGCAGCAGGCTGTTGGCGGTCATCCCCGGGATGGTGTTCACCTCGAGCGTGGCCATTCGGTCACCGGACCACATGAGGTCGGTCCGCGACATCCCGCGGCAGCCCAGCGCCTTGTGCGCGCGGACCGCAATGTCCTGAGCGCGGCGCGCGACGTCGTCGGGGATGCGCGCGGGAACGATCTCCTCGCTTTCCCCGACGCTGTACTTCGCGGTGTAGTCGAAGAACTGGCGCTTCGTGACGATCTCGATGACGGGCAGGGGCACGACCTCGTCGTTTCCGATCACGGCGACCGTGAGCTCCGTCCCCCCGAGCAGCTCCTCGACGAGCGCGCGCTCGTCGTACCGCAGCGCATCAGCGATCGCCGGCGCCAGCTGCTCCGCGGACGTGACGATCGCGGCGCCGACGCTCGAGCCGCTGGCGACCGGCTTCACGAACGCCGGGAGACCGACAGACCGCGCCCGGACCAGGTCATCGCCCGTGTCCGACGTGACCTCGACGCCGCGCGGGACGTCGATGCCGTCCGCGGCGAGCACCTTCTTCGCCGCGACCTTGTCCATCGCAAGGGCCGAGGCAAGTACGCCCGAGCCGGTGTACGGGATCCCGATCGTGTCCAGCAAACCCTGGATGCGGCCGTCCTCGCCCCAGGTCCCATGCAGCGCGATGATCACGACATCGACCGGACCGGCGCTGTTCGACATCGCCGCAGACGCGGGGACGATGGCCTTCTCGGCGCGGGCGATGTGGTCCTCGAGGCCCTTTGGGAGCGATCGAGGCTGCTTGAGCAGTCCGCCCGTCTCGAGAAGAGCGCGACCCTGCTCGCGCAGCGCATCGCTGATCGACGGATTGCGGGACATCAGGGCGAGCGGGTCGAGGAGCACGGTCTCGAAGCGATCGGACGACAAGCTCGCGGCGATCTGAGCGCCGGTGGCAAGCGAGATGTCGCGCTCCGCCGAGGCGCCGCCAGTCAGGATGCCAACGCGAATGCGCTTGGTTGTCATCGGGCGGTGCCGCGCGGCGCCGCGGGTCCTGCCGCGGCTCGGGGTTCTCGCTCGCTCGAAACGTATCCCCGCCCTTGTGCGCGATGTTGCGCTGTCGTTTGGCGGGGCCCCTCGACTCTCGCTCTCGAGAACCCGACTCGCCGCGTCACCCGCGGCGCTCGCAGCGTCACCACTCCCCCACCATCTCGACCTCAGGGACCAAATCGACGTCGAACCGCTCTTTCACTTCGCGCTGACACCGCTGCATCAGCTGCCAGACGTCCATTGCGCTCGCTTCGCCCATGTTCACGATGAAGTTCGCGTGCTTCGTGCTCACCATCGCGTCGCCCACTCGAGCACCCTTGAGACCAGCGGCTTCGATGAGGCGGCCGGCGTGGTCACCCTGCGGGTTGCGGAAGATCGACCCCGTGTTCGGCTGCGCGAGCGGCTGCTTCGCGATCCGCTCGTTCGCGATCTCTTTGATGCGCTTCACCGCACTAGCGCGGTCGCCCGGCGTGCCGCGGAATCGGGCGCTGGCGACCACGATCGGCGTCTTTTGCAGGTTCGAGGTGCGATAGGCGAACCCCAGGTCCCCGTTCGGCACGGTCCAGGTGTCCCCATTCAGATCCATGAGCGTGGCGCCCACGAGGTGATCCTTGGTCTCAGCGCCGAACGCCCCGGCGTTGCCGTGAACGGCGCCGCCCACCGTGCCGGGGACCGTTGCCATCCACTCGAGTCCGGCGATGCCACTCCGCGCGGCGACCGCAGCGACCGACGCGAGCGGTGTTCCCGAAGACGCGGTGATCGTCAGGCCATCGACCGAGGTCTCGCTCCAGTCGTTCTGGAACACCACGCCCCGAACGCCGCGGTCCGAAACGAGCATGTTCGTGCCGCCGCCCAGCATCAGCACCGGTAGCTCATGCTCGCGCGCGACGGCGATCGCGCCGAGGAGGTCGCGCTCGGTCGTGACGCGCACGAAGTAGTCGGCAGGCCCGCCGATGTGCAGCGACGTGTGCTTGCTCATCGGCTCGTCGCGAACACCGAACGGCAGCACTTTCACACCGGCGCCCGCAGCAGCTCGAGAAGCCGCTCGCCGACGGGGCGCACGTCACCGGCACCCATCACCAGCACGACGTCACCGGGTTGCACAAGCTCGGCCACGATCCGCGCGGCTTCCTCACCGTTCCTCGCGTAGCGACCATCCACTGCCTCTGCCAGCCGTCGAGCGCCAGAAGCCGCGTCGGCGTGCTCCCGTGCCGAGGAGAACGTCTCGACGATGACGACCGCGCGCGCCCCGCGCAGCACCGCGGCGAACTCATCGAAGAACTTCGCGAGCCGGCTGGGCGTATGCGGTTGGAAGACGACGACCGCGTTCTCGAACGCGCTCAGGCCGACGGCGATCTCGGCCGGCATGTGCGCGTAGTCGTCGACGACCTTGACGCCCCCGGCGCTGCCGAGTGATTCGAGCCGGCGCTCGACGCCGCTGAACTCCGATACGCCCCGTGCCGCGTCTTTCTTCGTGATGCCGAACGTGCGCGCGGCGAGCACAGCGGCGGCCGCGTTGAGCGCGTTGTGCTCTCCCGGGATCTGCAGGCTCACGCGCGTGTCGCCCCCGAGCGAGTAGACCTTGTCGGTGTCGCGGGACACGGGTAGGTCCGCACCGCTGCCGGTGCCGTACGTGAGAACGTCGCGCTGCACCACGGTCCTGGTGTAGTCGGCGAGCTCGCGCGCGCCCTCATCGTCCAGGCACGTGACGAGTGTTCCGCGCGGCACGATGCCGCGCACGAAGGTGCGGAACGCGTCGCGGTAGGACTCGCGCGTCGGGAACATGTCGATGTGATCGTGATCGACCGTCGTCACGACCGCGACGAGCGGCCGAAGAGCGTGGAAGGTGTTGTCGTACTCGTCTGCCTCGATCACGAGCACGTCGCTGCTGCCGGCATGGGCGTTGGAGCCGATACCGCGCAGAACGGCACCGCAGATCAGCGAGGCGTCGACGTTCCCCGCTCGCAGCGCGGACCAGACGAGTGCTGTCGTCGTCGACTTGCCGTGCGTCCCCGCGACCGCGATGACGCGCTTCCCCTCCGCGAGGAAACGCCAGGCGTCCTCGCGCTTCCACACCCGAATGCCGCGGCGGAGTGCCTCCGCGACCTCGACGTTGTCCTCCTTGTACGCGCTGGAGCGCAGGACGACATCGGCGCCGGGAACGAGCTCCGCGGCGAAGCGCTCGTGGACGGCTGCGCCCTCGCGAGCGAGCGCCTCGCCCAGCGGCCAGCGACCGTTGTCTGAGCCGGTCACGGCGTGTCCGCCCGCCAGCAGCAGCTTCCCGATGGCTGACATGCCCGCGCCGCCGATGCCGACGATGTGGATCCTCAAGCGCAGCCACCGAGCGAAAGGAGGTCGCGGGCGATCTCCTGCGCCGCCTGCGGGCGACCCGCGGCACGCGCCGCGTTCGCCATCCGGCGCAGCCTGTCCGGATTCTGCAGAAGCCCGGTGACCTGTGCGGTGAAGCGATCGCCGTCGAGCTCGCCCTCACGCATGCTCAGCGCGGCGCCCGTCTCGACCATCGCGCGCGCGTTCGCCTCCTGGTGCCCCTCCATCGC
>JANMSU010000207.1:0-5677 GCA_031389835.1 Chloroflexota bacterium | reverse complement strand
GGTCGTGACTTTTGGCGTGACGACAACGAGCGTTGCGCCCCACGGCAGCCGCCCCCGCTCGCCGAGGAACACCGCCTCGGGTGAATTCGCGGCGTAGGGACCGAGACGCGCGAGGATCTCGAGCGCCCGCGTGAGCGAGTGAGGACCGCGACCGAGCGCGGAACGCGGGCGCTCGTGGGTATGGTTGGCGAGGCCATTCGTCACCAGTCCGACCTGACGGCCCGCGTTCGCGGCGATGCGCACCATCTCCGCGGCCGCGGAGACGACGTACTCGACCGCTTCTGGATCGGCCTGGATCCAGTACTGCTCGTATGACGCGACATTCACGAGGAACACCGCATCGAGGCTCGTCGCCGGCTCGTAAAGCTTTGTTTGGAGCTCGCCCAGCCGCGCGGATGCCTTCCAGTGGATCTCCTTCCGCGGATCGCCGCTGCGGTGCTCGCGCACCCCGCGGAAGCGAAGTGGGTCGGGCAACAGGCCGCGCCGGGTCGCGAGCTCCGCCAGCGGCCGCAGCGACGGCAGCTGCCGGTCGCGTACCGCGAGCGGCGCCGGGTAGGCGACGACCTGCGCCAGCGCCTTCTCGGTCCGCTCCGTCACGGTGAAACCCAGCCAATCCCCGCCACGGAGGCGAACGGGGCCGATGGCGTACGCGCCGCGCTGCATCGCGACCAGCGGGAAGCGCAACACCAGGCGCTCGTGCCCGCGCGGCGCGAAGCCCGCGTTGACCCAGCCGCGCGCGAGGCCTGGCGTGGGCTCGGGGGTCTCGATGCCTTCGGGCAGGAACAAGCGCAGATCGAGCCAGGGCAGCGGCAGCGGTTTGCGGTTGACGACCGTCACGGTCGCGACCAGCGGCTCGCCGGCGATGAGGCGGTCCGGCGAAACGGCGAGCTGCGTCTCCAGGCCGACGAGCGCAAGGCGACCCGTGAGCGACACGACGAGCCAGACGACAAGCCCGCCGGCGGCGAGAACGATGAGCGCGGGCGATCGCGAGATGGCGGCGACGGCGACGATCGCGATGACGATCGGCCACTCGAAGCGGCCGGACCGGATCATCTCAACCGGCCGCGCGCGCCGCGTCCTCTGCGGGCACGGGCGTGCGCGCGAGCACATCGGTCACGACCGCAGCACCCGTCCGGCCGCGCATCTGTGCGTCGGCGATCAGGAAGAGCCGGTGCCGCAGCACGGCGGTCGCCTGCGCCTTCACATCATCGGGCAGCACGTACGCGCGGCCGCGGATCGCGGCGTGCGCCTGCGCCGCGCGATAGAGTGCGAGAGCGGCGCGCGGACTCGCGCCAAGCTCGACGCCCTCCGCCGTTCGCGTCGCGCGCACGACATCGGCGACGTAGCGGCGTACCGCATCGCTCACGCGCACCGCGCGTACCTCGTCGCGCAGCGACGCGAGCGCCGCGGCATCGAAGATCGGCTCGAGGTCATCGGTAGACACCGTTCCCGCTCCGTGCAGGCGGAGGATGTCGTCCTCCTCCTCGGCGTTCGGATATCCGAGTTGCAGCATCAAAAGGAATCGGTCCAGCTGCGCCTCGGGCAGCGGAAAGGTCCCCTCCAGCTCGATCGGGTTCTGCGTCGCAATGACGCAGAACGGCTGCGGCAGCGCGTGTGTCGACTCGTCCACGGTGACCTGCCGCTCTTGCATCGCCTCGAGCAGGCTCGACTGCGCACGGGGCGTCGCGCGGTTGATCTCATCCACCAGAACGATGTTCGCCATCAGCGGCCCGGGACGGTACTCGAACGTCTGCGTGCGCTGATCGAAGATGGAGACACCGGTGATATCCGATGGCACGAGATCCGGCGTGCACTGGATCCGGCGGAACGAGAGTGCGAACGACCGCGCGACGGCGCGCGCGAGCGTGGTCTTCCCCACTCCGGGTACGTCGTCGAGCAGCACGTGGCCGTCGACGAGCAGCGCGGCGAGCAGCTGTTCCGTCGCGGCGCGCTTTCCGACAACGACGCCGCCGACCTGCGCGACGAGGCGGGTCGCGGCCTCCTTGACCGTCGTCACGCGTGATCAGGCCGCTTCGAGCGACGCGACGCCGTCCTGCGGGTTCGCGCGCTGGCCGCGGATCGCGCCAGCGCACGCGAGCGCTAGAGCGAGAGCAACGAACGCGGCGAGCTCGTGGAGCACGAGTGCGACCGGGTCCACGACACGCAGGGCGAACGGACTGAAGGCCCGCTCGATCACAAAGAGGAGCGCGGTCACGAGCAGAAGCCGCAGCGCGAGCGTCCCACCGTGGACGGCCCGCGCGGCGACCGTCAGGACGACGATCGCGAACAGGTAGACGAGCCAACCCGAGGCGTCACCGGACAGACCCCACTCGCGCCCCCCCGGCACGAAGCCGGAAACGAGCCCGTCCGCGACAAGGACGACGGCTAGCACGATGGAGATACCGCCGAGGATCCAGGTGTTCGTTTCGGAAGGCCGCCGGATGCCCCCTGGCGTGGCGCCGGCTCGTCCTGATCGCTCGCGGGTACCGGCATCGGGACGGAGCTCTGGAGGCCGAAAAGGCTGGTCATCTCGTCCTCCCCGACGGAGTGCCCGAGGCGCCAGACCCGGATGGCCGCGACGAGGATCACCAGCTCCACGACGGCCGTCGCGACGTGCACGATGACCGCGGACAGGTCCTTGGGCCCGAGGACAAATGCGGTGACCGGCCGCTCGACGAGGAAGAACGCCGAAAGGCCGATGCGCGCCATGAGGCTCCGCTCGCTGCCCCGCGCCACGAGGTACGCGACGAGCGTGTTGAGGAACGCGAAGACGTACGAGATCTCGGCGAGGTTCTGGTACTTGCCGGTGAACCATGCCGGCCCACCCGGGTAGACGCCGTCGAGGACACCGTCCACGACGAACAGGACCGACGCCAGGAGCATGAGGAGGACGACGGGTCGCAGCGCGCCGGCCATCAAATCTCCCCTTCCACCGCCGGTGGAATGGTACCGCTCAGTCCCTCGCTCGGTGGGCCTCGAGCGATGCGATGCATTCCGGTGGTACGAAAACGCCACCGAGATCGGAGCCATGGTCGCCGCGGCCGTGAAAGTCGCTCCCACCGGTCGGCACGAGCCCGTAGCGCACGGACAGGCGCAGGCACATCGCCGTGAACGCCGGCGTGTGCGAGGCGTAGTAACACTCCATCCCAACGAGCCCCGCCTCGACGAGGAGCGGCAGCGACCGTTCGAGATCAACGACGGTGCCGGGATGCGCGAGCGACGGTACGCCGCCGTGCTTGCGCACCAGCGTGACCGCTTCAAGAGGCGCGAGCCCGATGCGCGAGACGTACGCCGGCGAGTCCTTGCTGATGAGAGTGTCGAACGCGCTGTCGTAGGTCGGCACGTGTCCCGCTTCGAACAGCGCTTGCGCAAGGTGCGGCCTCCCGAGTGACCCGCCGCGTGCGATCTCGCGCACACGATCGAGCGAAACCGCGTGTCCGAGAGCGTTCAACTTCTCGACCATCAGCTCGATCCGCCGCCCACGGTTCTCGCGGAGCCATCGAAGGCGCGCCTCGAACTCGCTGTCGTGCGGATCCACGAAATACGCGAGGACGTGGACGTCTCCCCACTCCGATTCGGTATTCAGCTCGGTGGCGGGGATCACTCGCACGCCGCGACGCTCGCCCTCGGCGACAGCCTCAGCCACGCCGAGCAACGTGTCGTGATCGGCGAGCGCCTGGACGCGCACACCGCGCTCCGCGGCACGGGCGACGAGCTCGGTCGGCGTTAGTGCGCCATCGGACGCGATAGAATGCGTGTGGAGATCGATCGGGTAGCCCGTGATCACGGGCGACCTCAGTCCTCTCCGAATAGAAGGTCGAGACGTTCGATCGATCGCGCGCGGCCCGTTGACTCGTCGACGTCGATAACGACGCTGTTGAACTGCACCGGCCCACCGGCCACCTCGAACCGCCGCGGCATGCCGTCACGGAAGCGACCGACGATGATCGCGGGTTCAATGCCGAGCACCGAGTCGCGGGGTCCGACCATGCCGGTGTCTGTCACATGAGCCGTGCCCTGCGGGAAGACCCGCGGGTCGGCCGTCGGGACGTGCGTGTGCGAACCAACGACGGCGGAGAAGCGCCCGTCGAGGTGCCAGCCCATCGCGACCTTCTCGCTCGTCGCCTCGGCGTGCCAATCGAGAATGCGAACGCGTGGCGCGTCCCGTCCGAGCTGATCGAGCAGGCCGTCGATCGCGCGGAACGGGTCGTCGGCCGGCGCCATGAACGTTCGTCCGATCGCGTTCACGACGAGGACGTCTTTGATCACGACCCAGCCCCGTCCCGGATTGCCGGGCGCAAGATTGATCGGTCGGATCGCGAACGTGAGCAGCTCGATGTCGTTGAGGAACTGCCGCTGGTCCCACACGTGGTTCCCATTCGTCACAACGTCCGCGCCGATGGCGTTGAGCTCGCGCGCGATGTCCGCCGTGAGTCCCGCGCCGCCGGCGGCATTCTCGCCATTGACGATCGCAAAGTCGATCCCATGTTCCTTCCGGATCTTCGGCAGGAGCGCCTGGACCGCGTTGCGACCCGGACGACCAACGACGTCGCCCACAAACAGGATCTTCAAGTCAGATCTGGCGAGACGCGAGGGACGAGGACGACTTTGAGGATGTGAGTGAGGGCGAGCGAGTGCGCGACCGAGGGCCCCCGCGCGGCGGCGGGGACCCCGTCCCGCAGGGATGGGGTGCCGCCGCGTAGAGAGGGTTTCGGTCGCGCCCGCTCGCCCTCACGCCGAAACCTACTTCGCGTACTCGACTGCTCGCGTCTCGCGAATGACCGTGACTTTTATCTGTCCTGGGTACTGGAGCGACTCTTGGATCTTCTGGGCGATGTCGCGGGACAGGCGCGCTGTCGAGAGATCGTCGATCTGCTCGGGCTTGACGATGACGCGGATCTCGCGACCCGCCTGGATCGCGAATGACTTCTCGACGCCCTGGAAGCTGTTGGCCACGTTCTCGAGCTCCAGCAAACGCTGAAGGTAGTTCGATACGATCTCGCTGCGAGCACCGGGGCGTGCCGCACTGATCGCGTCCGCCGCGGAGATGAGCGTGCCGACCATCGTGACGGGTTCGACGTCTCCGTGGTGCCCTACGACACCGTCGATCACGTTCTGCGGGAATCCGTATCGCTTCAGCAGCTCGCCGCCGATCACTGTGTGTGGGCCCTCGACCTCATGGTCGATCGCCTTGCCGATGTCATGCAGCAGACCGGCGCGCTTCATGGTCTGCGGGTCGTAGCCCGTCTCTGATGCGAGCATGCCCGCGACGTGTGCGACCTCGATCGAGTGACGCAGCACGTTCTGTCCGTACGAGGTGCGGAAGTGCAGGCGACCGAGGAGCCGCACGAGGTCCGGATGCAGCCCCGCGAGGCCGACCTCGTAGATCGCGGCCTCCGCGGCCTCCTTCATGACCTGATCGATCTCGGTCTTCGCCTTGGCGACCATCTCCTCGATACGCGCGGGATGGATCCGGCCGTCCACGAGGAGCCGCTCGAGTGCGCGCTTCGCCACCTCGCGGCGGATCGGATCGAACCCGGAGACGACGACCGCCTCGGGCGTGTCGTCGATGATGAGATCGACGCCGGTGAGCGTCTCGAGAGTGCGAATGTTCCGGCCCTCGCGGCCGATGATGCGGCCCTTCATGTCGTCGCTGGGAAGTGCCACCACCGTCACG
>JANMSU010000161.1:0-21848 GCA_031389835.1 Chloroflexota bacterium | reverse complement strand
GACGAAACAACGCTCGCCGAAGATCCCCGCGAGGCGTGAAAGGGTCTCGCGCGCCGCGTCAACATCGCCCCCGCGCATCGCGCGCGGCACCGCGCCGTACGCGCAGCCGGTGAGCGCGAAGAGGCCCTCGGCGTTCTCGGCGATGAGCGCGAGCGTCGCACGTGGCTTCGTCTTCTCGCCGGCGAGCTGCGCCGCGGAGATCGTGCGACAGAGGCTGCGCCAGCCGATGTGATCGCGTGCGATGAGCACGAGATGCCCGAAGTCGAGCGTGTGCAGCTCCACGCCGTAGATGGGACGGATGCCCGCATCCTTCGCGGCGTTCCAGAAACGGACCGCGCAATACAGCCCGTTCGTGTCCGTGAGCGCGAGCGCATCCATCCCTCGCTCGGTCGCCGCGGTGACGAGCTCCTCCACATCGGAGGCGCCATCGAGGAAAGAGTGCGAACTATGACAGTGGAGCTCGACGTATCCGGGCACGCTATGTGCTCCCCATGTGACCGTGATGCGCGTTTTTCCTGTGTTTTTTGCGGCGGCGATCCTCGTTGCGATCGTCGGCCTGAGCGCGAGCGCCTCGGGTACGGTCGTTCGCTGCGGACAGGTGAGTGAGCGCACGCCTGCTTCGTTCGTGCTGTCGTCGCCCGGCGTCGACCCACTGAAAGTCGTGATCCCGTCGGGCATGGTGGGCGCGCCGGTGGACTACACGTGCGTGTCCGTGCGTCCCGGCCCGCCGGCCGCGCAGCTCGTGGCACTTCTCACACCGGACATGCCGGGATACATCGCCGAGAACTAGCTCAGTCATCGCGCTCCCCTGGGTGCTCTAGAACGTATGTTCTAGTTTAGGGACGTCCGAAAAAGGGAGCGCCGTGCGCCGAGTGTCGTTTAGCGCTTGCGGCCCGGCGAGACGGTCGCGCTCGCACTCACCTCAGGTGTCGTCGAGGCTCCATCGCTCGCGACCACGGAGACGGTTATCACGTCGCCATTGTCGCCGTTGCCTTTTGGCGCAAGATCGAAGCTATCGGATACGGTGGTGGACGCGGTCCGCTTCACGACGCCGTTCACTGACCACGTGAACATATACGTGGCGTCGTTGTCGGCATCCTCACCGCTCGCGGTCGCCACGAGAACGTCCCGCGACTGGGGCGTCGGGTCGCTCAGGCCAACCACGAGTCCCGTCAACGGTGTGTTCGCCACGACCGCCGATGCCGTCGCAGTGCTGTTGAGCTCACCGTCGCTGGCGGTCACGCGCACGGTGATCGTGTCGCCCCGATCGCCCAGCTGCGATAGATCGAACATCGAACCTGCCTGGCCCGGCACTACGACGCCGTTGCGCAGCCACTCGTATGTCAGCGCTACCGCTTGACCGGCGCCTGGCCGCTCGGGGAAGTCCGGGTCACTCGCGCCCACCTCGGCACGCAGCGTGTCGTTCGTCCGAGGGGCGCTCGGAATCAAGACGAGACTTGTGATTACCGGCGCCGTGTTTCCGAGCGAGACCGCGACGAGCTCATCGACGACGGATGAATTCCAGACACCGAGGTACAGCCTTCCATCCGGATGCGTTGCCGCCAGGAAGGGCGCCCATGGCGTCGCGTGGAAACGGACGAGCTCGAGCGTCTGATCGTCGACCTCGCTGTAGCCCCATGGCTCCGACGGGCACGCGCAGTTAGTCGTGACGTAGATGCGGTGTGTAGCGGGCGCCAGCGCTATACCGCCGGGAAAGCCTGAGACCTGGACCGAGTCGAGCGTCGCAAGGGTCGAACCGTCCAACGCGTAGAGCATCGTCGGCCCGAAGCCCAGCCCATTTGGATCGTGCCCGGCGACGTACACGCGATGCAGAGCCTCGTCGACAGCAAGAGCGAACCGCGGGACGACAGGCAGCATCAGCGCATCCACTCGCGACAGGTCGCGCGTATCAAGGACGACCAGGTTGCGTACGGTGGCGTCGATATTCGTGACGTAGAGACGATGCAGCCCAGGGTCGATCGCCAGGCCCCACCAGAACTCGCGGGGTAGCGCACTCTGCGCCTGCAAGATCGTGTTCGTTGCTCCGTCGATGGCAACTATCGAGAACGTGCTACCAAAAACATCGACGACGTACACGCGCCGCGTCGATGGATCAACGACGACACCCAGGCCACCGACCGGGAGGGTTGCCTCGAGACTCATCGTCGTCAGGTCGAACACTTGAAGGGTGCGGTCCTGATTCGACGAGTACAGCCGGCGGTGGATCGGGTCCAGGGCGAGGATGGCGGGAGCGCCGCTTGTCATGAGCTGTGTGACGCCACCAGTCGTGCGCGACGGGTCCACGACGGTGATGGAAGGTGGCGGCCACGGCGCGACCTTGCTGTTCGCGACGTAGACGCGGCCGTCGGTCGGATCGATGACGATGCCGACTGGCTCGTTTCCAACTTCCCACGTCCGGTCGATGCTGTCGGCGGCGGCGCGATCAGGTAGCGCTCCGGAGAGCGCGAGCGCCAGACCAAGGATCGCGCTGATTCGTTTCACGTGGACGGGGATTAGACGGGTGCGGGCGTGCCGCGGTCAGTAGCAGTGGACTAGCAGTTGACTAGTACTAACGGCGCGCCTGTCTGCGTGTGAATCCGGCCTAGTCCATAACGCGCTGCAGCCAGCTCGAGCCCGAGCCGCGGTCGGTGTACACGTCGCAGACCATGCCGTCGGCGGTGCGTAATGTCAGGTAGTCGCGCGCGGGTCCGCCCTTCCACCACTCTGCCTCGACGCGCCAGCGGCGCATGACCTCGACGACGGTGAAGCGCCGACCCGCGATCTGCAACAGCGTGAGCTCCCCTTCGTCCCACACCAGGCGTGCCGGGATCGGGTCGGCGAACAGGCGCGTCACGTGATGACCTCCTTCCACTCCGCCGCGCGCTCGGGCAGGCGCGCATCCGCATCGGCGACGCGCGCGCGCAGCACCCGCCCGGTGCCGAGCTTCTCGCGCACATAGCGCGCGCTCGCGATCGCCTCCTCCCAGCGCGCCCCGTCCGCGGCGAAGAGCCCGATCTGCCGGCCGCGCGCGGCCTCGGCCTCGCGAACCTCGATCGCACAGCCGATCACGCGCCCGATGTGCGCGCGCTCCTCGAGCGCCCAACGCAGCGATCGCAGCAGCGCGGCGCTCTCGCGCGTCGGCGGCAGGACGGAGCGCTCGAGACGCAGCGGCTCGTCGTCCTCGCGGTCGAGCTTCACCGCGAGACGCAGCGCGGCGAGTCCGTCGGCGGCGAGTGCCGCGGAGATCTCATCGAGCGCGGTGCGCAGCGCGAACACCAGCTGCTCCTTCGACGCGAGTGGCTCTTCCCAGAGACGTCGCGCGTAGATCCGTCGCGGCGGCGGATCGGCGTGCACGCGCTCTTCGTCCTCGGCCCGCGCGAGCGCGTGCGCGCGCGCCGCGCCGCGACCGAAGCGGTCAAACACCGCGCCGCGTGGCAGGCCGGCGAAGTCGCCGACGGTCCGCAGCCCCAGCAGACCCAGCTCGTCACGCAGCTTCTCGTCGAACGGCAGGACGTCGAGCGGGAGCGGAGTGAGGTACTCGCGCGCGTCGGTCACGAGGCGCGTCTCGCCCGGCCCGGTTCGCTCCGCCGCGACACGCGCGGCGAAGGGCGTCACCGCGACACCGACCGACGTCTGCGCGCCGATCCGCACAAGGCGCTCGAGGATCCGCCGCGCGATGCGCGAGGGCGCTCCGAGGACGCGCTCTGTGCCTGCGAGATCGCAGGCGAACGTCCCCGTCGCGACGATGCCGACGTGCGGGAGCATCGCGCGCAGCGTGATGAGCGCGCGCGCATGCAGGATCTCGGTCGCGTCGCGCACGACGACCGCGGCGATCAACTCGCCAACTCCGCGAGCTCGGTGCGCGTGCCGAGATCGCTCGCGTCCGCGCCGAGTGCGGTGACGGCGAACAACGCGCGCTCACGCGACGCCGGTGCGCCCGCGGCGAACGACCATCCGACGGTGCGACCGAACCGCTCGCGCCAGTCGAGCGGTTCGACACGCACCATCGGGAGCGCGATCCGCCGACCGCGCTCTTCCGCCACCACGAGCAGCGCCGCGGGCGACCCGCGTACCACCGGCAGCAGCGGGGCAAGATCGTCCACGCCGCAGCGCGACGCGAACGATGGCCCAACATCCACGACCGCGAGACGGAAACCCTCGCTGCGGAGCACGGCCGCGCCTGCGAGGAGCACCTCAGCGACGTCACGCGCGCGCACGACGACGATCCGGTCGAGATCGATGCCAGCGCATACCGCCGCGAGCGGATCGAACGAGGCCGACGGATCGATCCACGCGACCATACCGCCCTCACGCTGCGCCGCGGCCACGACGTGAAGCGCGAGCGCGAGCTTGCCCGCGGTCAGCGGTCCGATGAACGCGAGCGGCTCCCCCGCTCGGATGCCACCCCCGGTGACGCGGTCCAGGGATGTGCCGGACGCGATGCGGCGCTCGCCGTCCTGGCGCTCCGCGACGTCGCCCCGCACGACGGCGCGCGTGCCGTATCTCGTCTCGATGCGCGCGATAGCCTCGGCCAGTCCAGTGGCTCCCACGGCGGCTCCCCTTTTTGGCGTCCCACCACATCCACAGCCTGGCCGTCTGCCAGACGTGATTAGAACGTCTGTTCTAGAACGTAGGGAGCAACCGAGGACATGTCAAGAGTCCGAAAACAGGCCGAAAAGCGGGGAAGTTCTAGCCGGAGCGCGCCACCACTCGTGGATGCGCGGACGCGAGCGCCTCGCGCAATGCAGTCGCGCGGATCAGCACGAATCCCGAGATGAGCACCACCACGATGCCGCCGGCGAGGAACGCCGTGTTGATTCCCGCGACGGTGCCGAGGAATCCAAGGAGCATCTGGCCCAGTGGCATGAAGCCCATGAAGACCATGGTGTGCACGCTCATCGCGCGGCCGCGAAGATGATCAGGCGTGCGCGTCTGCATAAGCGTGTTCGCCATGCCGAGGAAGACCATCACCGCGAAGCTCGTGAGCCCGATGAACAGCATCGCGCCGATGAGCGAGCGCTGCGTCGCGAAGGCCATGAGCAGCACGCCGTGTGTCAGCGCACTCCCGACGAGGAGCGCGCCGCGCCGCTTCCAGCCGCCCAGCGATGCCGTCACGAGCGCACCCGCGAGCGCCCCCACCCCGGACGCGGCGAGGAGCCACGAGAGCTCGAGCGCGCCGACGCCGAGGAACTGCGCCTCGGCCGGGAGCAGCTGGATGTACGGGCGCGTGAACAACGCGGTCGCGACCGTGAGGAGCACGACCCAGCGGAGGACCGGGTCCCGGCGGATGTACACGATGCCCTCGCGGATCGACGCGAGCATCGAGAGCCGGCGGCGTGACTCGCTGGGTTGCGGCGCGATGGCCAGGAGTGCAGCGACGACAGCGAGGTACGAGACCGCGTTGATGAGCATCAGGCCGCCGACGCCGAACGGGATGATCAAAACGCCGCCGATGAGCGGGCCGATGAGCGTCGCGCCGTTGAAGGCCGCGGAGTTGAGGCCGATCGCGCTCATGAGCTCGCGGTCGTTCACGAGGCGCGGCACCATCGCCTGACGCGTCGGCGCATCGAACGAGAAGATGATCGAATTCAGCGCGCTGATGAGAACGACCTCGACGATGTTGATGCGCTCGGTGATGGTGAGGGCGGCGAGGACGACCGCAACGATCGCGGCCGAGATCTGCGTGACGATGAGAAGTCTGCGACGGTCGGCGCGGTCGGCCACGGCGCCGCCGAAGAGACCGAACGCGAGGCCAGGGATCGCTCGCGCGAGACCGACCAGACCGAGGTAGAACGGCGCGAGCTGCGGAACGCCGTCGCGAATCGCGAGCTGCACCACCAGCCAGCCGAGGCCGTAGATCTGCATCCACGAGCCAATGTTCGAGACGACGAGGCCGAACCAGAAGAGCCGGAAGTCGCGGAACTCGAGTGCCGCGAGGGTCGACGTGCGCCCCGGTTCAGCCGCCGTGGCCTCGTCGAGCCCGCCTTCCGTCTCGAGCGCAGGCGCGAGCCGATCTTTCGACGTCATGGTGCCGCGCCAGTCTGCACCGGCTCGCCACCGAGGAACACCGCGCGCGGTGCACGCTGTAGCGCCCGGATCTCCTCGTGCGGCATGCCCTGCCACACGACGATGTCCGCCAGCTTTCCGGGCGCGAGGACGCCCACGTCGTCTCGCCCGAGCGCGCGTGCCGCGGCGCCACTCGAGGCCGCGATGGCCGCGACCGGGCTCATGCCGAGTGAGACCATCAGCTCCAGCTCCTCCGCGTTTTCGCCGTGACGGTTGAACGGCGTCGCGGCGTCAGTGCCCATCGCGATCGGCACGCCCAGCTCGAGCGCGAGGCGGAATGTCCGGTCGCGATCCGACCGGCGGTCGTGCGCCTTTGCTCGCATGTCCTCGGGCACGCCGGGGCCTTCTGGGTCGGCGATCTTCGCGAGCGCCTTCAGCGTCGGCACCAGGAACACGCCACGCGCGGCCATCTCGCGGGCCACTCCGGCGTCCTCGTGCAGGTGAGTGCCGTGCTCGATCGTGTCGACGCCGGCCTGGACCGCTCGGGCGATGCCGACGACGCCGTGAGCGTGCGCGGCGACCCGCAGGCCGAGCGCGTGCGCGGTCTCGACTGCTGCCTTCAGCTCTTCAGGTGTGAACTGCGCCGAGCTCGGTAGCTCATGACCGGGAGCGAGCACCGCGCCGGTCGCCATGATCTTGATCACATCGGCGCCTGCGGCGGCCTGCTCGCGCACGGCTTTCATGACTTCGTTTACGCCGTCCGCCTGCCTGTACATACCGAGCCACGACGACGCGCCGGCGGTCGTCATCGAGACGATCTTGCCGGCGAGGACCAGGCGCGGCGTGCGGATCAGTCCCTCGCGTGCAGCACGTCGCAGAGAGAACTCGAGGTGGTCGCGCCCGCCGACGTCGCGGACCGTGGTGAAACCGGCCATGAGCGTGCGCCGCGCGTGCTCTGCCATACGGAGAACGCGCAGCCCCGAGGGGTCGCGGTCTTGAATGGAAGCGTCCGCGAGCCCTGCGTCAGAGAGATGAACGTGGCAGTCGATCAGTCCAGGCGTGATCGTCCCGTCCGGGACATGGATCCGCATGGCATCGCGTGCCGCTTCGGTGTTGCGGCCGACGGAGATGATCCGGTCCCCTTCGAAGAGCACCGCGCCGGGACGAAGGGGCGCCGCACCGGTGCCATCGATGAGCGCGCCAGCTGTGATGAGGACAGCGCGCGTGTTGCTCAAGGTGAGCGCGCAGTCTAGGCGGCGCTCGCCTGAAAGAGGTGGTTGGCGCTACTCCGCGAGCGCGATGGTCGGCGGCCCCTCGATGGGAAGAGAGAAGTAGAAGGTGCTTCCCTCGCCGACCGTGCTGGTCGCCCAGATGCGTCCACCATGCCCTTGCATGATGCTTCTGGAGATGTAGAGACCGAGTCCGACGCCGCGTTGATCGTTAGTGACCTGAACAAACCGCCCGAAGATCGTCTCCAGTTGGTCGCTGGGGATCCCCGAGCCGGTGTCGCTGACTGCGATGACCACGTCATCACCGACGCGATCCGCGTGGACGACGACCTTCCCGTTCGCCGCGGTGAATTTGATCGCGTTGCTGAGAAGATTAGTCAGCACCTGAAGGATCCGCGCTGGATCGAACGCAACGACCGCCGGCTGGGGCGCGATCTCTGAGGTGAGCGAGATCTCTTTTGCCGAAGCCTGGGCCTGAAACGCCGCCACAGCCTCGGCGACGACATGGGTCGGGTCCCCGGGCTCACGCGTCACCCTGAGCACGCCAGCTTCGATGCTCGCGACGTCGACCAGATCTCCGATCAGGCGGCTCATTCGAACACCGGAGCGCTGAATTCGCTGCGCGTGTGTGCGGATCCTTTCGACGTGGTCCTCTTGCGCTACGTCTCTCGCGATGAGCGCGGCGAAACCGACCATGCCGCTGAGCATGTTCCGGAGGTCATGGCTGACGACCTCGAGGAACGCATCGCGAGTCGCGATCGCATCGTCTGATCGAGCGCGTTCGCTCGAGAGGTCCTTGTCGGTCTCGCTGCGCTCGGCCGAAAGGAGGGCGACTTGCTCGGCACGCTCTGTGCGCAGGGATTCGTCGGCGTCCGCACGCTCCTCTCGGACAGCTTGATCTTCAAGCGATCGCGTCCTCGCCACGATCTCCGAAGATCGCGCGTTGACCCGACCGGCCTGGCGATCAGTCTTCGCGCGGGCCTTCGCGAGCAGCTCGTCGGCGCGAGCTCGGGCCTTGTCGATGACGGCGTCGGCGGTCTCGTCGATCCCGGTCAGCTCGTCGCTGAGGGCGGTATCGACCTTCTCCCGTTCGGCCCGCAGGCTTTCGTCGGTCTGCTCGCGCTCTGGATTCGGTGTCTGCTCCTGCGTCATGGTGCCTGGCGAACTTAACACGGGCTGCGCGAAAGTGGCGAGAGTGCATGGGAGTCGAACCCACCACGGAACGCAAAGCGCCCCGTCAGCGGTTTTGAAGACCGAGGACATCACCGGATGCCTCGCACTCTCGTATGGGTTTCCGAACGAACTCGCGTACCGAGTGTACGTAGAAGGTCGCCGGAGGCGCCGCAGGTCATCTCGTCAAGGGTGCAGCGGGGGTACGACTCATCCGCGGGCGGAGACCAGTGACGCGGAGTCCGAGCGGACGCCGTTGATTGCGCTCGCCTGCCACGGGGCTCATCGTCCACACGTTCCCGCTCGCGATGCCCACGATCGCGGTGCGACCGCGGCCGCCGTTAGCAGGGCGCCGAGGACTGAGTGTTCGATCGCACGACTAGACTGTGATCGTAGATAGGGGACGAACGATGGATCGCGCGCCGATCCGCGAGTGGCTCGATCGGAATCCCGTCGTCATTCGGTCGGGCTGCGACCTCGACCTCTTCCTGTTATTCGCACGTCATCCGCGTGTGCTGCTCACGACCGGACAGCTCGCGACCTTCCGGATACGACGGCCTTCGAGGCGCAGCCTAGGCCGACGCGGGCAGCTTGAAGCAGCGAGCGAGAGGAGAGGGAGATGGTCGAGCGTGACCTTGTAAAGACCGGGATCGACGGCCTCGATGGCATCCTGGCCGGTGGGATCCCGCGAAAGAACGTCATCCTGCTCGAGGGCGCCGTCGGGACCGGCAAGACCACCCTGGGCGTCGAGTTCATCTACCGAGGCGCGAGCAAGTTCGACGAGCCCGGGATCATCGTCCTCTTCGAGGTCTCGCCCGAGAAGCTCATTCGCGACGCAGCGGGATTCGGCTGGGACCTGCGCGCGCTCGAGGCAGACGGGCGGCTGCGGATCATCTTCACCACGCGGCCGGTCTTCGGCCAGGAGCTGCAGCAGGCCGACGGCCTGCTCTTCGACCAGATCGCGAAGATGGGGGCACGGCGCATCTTCGTGGACGGCGTGGCTGAGCTGGGCGCGAGTTCGTCCGAGCCGCGCGAAGCGTTCCACGTCCTTGTCGAGGGGCTCCAACGCGATGACCTCACTGCGATGCTGGCGCTCGAAGCCTCGTCCCCGGATCTGGGCACTGCGTCGCCGATGGAAGAGGCGATCGCCGACACGGTGATCCGGCTGCGCATCGAGGACATCCAGCGATCCTCGCTGCGATCGCTTGAGATCGCCAAGTCCCGAGGCCATGAATACGGGATGGGCCGCCACTCCTTCCGTATCGTCGACGGGAAAGGCATCGAGGCGTACCGGCGGGTCCAGGCGCCGAGGCGGGACCGACGCGACCGCGCCGCTGCCTTCGACACGACGAGGCGCATCACGACCGGGGTCCCCGGTCTGGACGAGATAGTGAACGGCGGATACTTCGTCGGCAGCACGACCGTCGTGGCGGGTATCTCGGGCGTCGGCAAGAGCGTGATGGCCCTCCAGTACCTCGCCGAGGGGGTTCGGCGCGGCGAGCGCAGCCTCATGCTCTCGCTCGACGAGCAGGTTCCCCAGATCACGCGCAACGCGAGCACCATCGGCATCGACCTCGGTCCGGCGATCGAGCAGGGCCTGGTCCGGATCCACTTCGACCCGCCGCAGGAGATCGAGATCGATCATCACTTCCACCAGATCGAACAGATCATGGAAGAGTTCAAGCCCGTCCGGGTGGTCTTCGACAGCCTCTCGACCTACGGCTCGACCCTCGGCCCACCCGGCCGGGTGTTTCGCGACTTCTTCCACGCGCTTATCGCGCTCATGAAGGAGCATCAGGTCGGCGCCGTGTACAACCACGAGAACCCCGAGATGCTCGGGATGTCGTCGATGATGGGCGAATTCGCGATGAGCTCCCTCGTCGACAACATTCTCCTGCTGAACTGGGTGGAGCTCGGTGACCACTTCCGGCTCGCCCTGACGGTCGCGAAGATGCGCGCGAACCCGACTTCCCGCGTCACGCACGAGGTCGAGATCCTGAACGGCCAGGGCATGCGCGTGCTGCCGCGTCCGCTCACCGCCGCCGAGGCCGGGGCCCTGGCACCGTTCGCTTCCTACCGTGGGCTCGTGTCGCGGTCGCCCACGCGCCTGCGAGAGGCCGTCCCGCCGGATGGCGAAAACTAGGTGCGCGAGCCGGGCGTCCGTCAGGGCCTGTTCGATGTCGGCACGTGGCTGCCGGCCCTCGACAAATTCGGGGCCGTGACGCACCTGACCGTCATGGTCTATGCCGGGGGGCACGTCGTCTGCGGTCCGTTCCACGCCACGCCGCTCCACACGCTGTTCGTCCGGCGGGGATACGACCCGGGCATCTTCGACGAGTGTGCACGTCGCTGCCTCGCGCAGACGCGTGAGCGGCCGGCCGTCGTCCTATCGCTCCAGGATGGTTTGGCCGTCGTCGGCACGTCCCTCGTCCTCGACGGAGAGATCGTGGGCGCGGCGGTCGCCGGGTATGCACTGGTCGATTTCGTCGGCTCGTCAGCAATCGAGCATCTTGCCCGAGACGCGAGAGTGCCGTTCCGGGAGCTCTGGGACATCGCCCGAGCTCATCAGCCGATTCCCGAACGCCGGCTGATACTGCAGGGCGAGTTGCTCCAGGTGCTCGGGGACGCGATCCTCAGAGAGAACTCCCGGACGCGCGGGTCCGAGACGACGGTAGCGGCGCTCGCGGACGAGTCGGCTGCGAAGGACGACTTTCTGGCGGTGGTCTCGCACGAGCTGCGCACGCCGCTCACGCCGATCGTTGCCTGGGCCCGGATCCTGAAGCTTGGGGACGATCCCGCTCGCTCGCACCGCGCCGCGGAGGTCATCGAGCGGAACGCGATGCTCTTGACGAGGCTGGTGGACGATCTCCTCGAGCTGACACGCGTCAAACTGGGGCAGACCGCCCTCGACCTCCGGACCCACGACCTGAACGAGCTACTGCGCTCGGCGCTCGAGACCGTCGCCGAGGACATCAAGGAGAAAGGGCTCGCCCTCGATGTCGTCGAAGCAAGTGAGCCCCTGCTGGCGACAGTGGATGAGCAGCGCGTCCAGCAAATTCTCCGGAACGTGCTCTCGAACGCGGTCAAGTTCACTCCTAAAGGCGGCCGAATCTCGGTGTTGCTCGCGCGCGAGGGCAACATGGCCCTGATCGAGATACGGGACACCGGTGAGGGCGTTGCACCGGAGTTCGTCCCGGCGGCGTTCGAGCTCTTCCGGCAGCAGGAACGCGGCACTCGTCGTCAGCACGCCGGCCTCGGTATCGGGCTTTCGCTCGTCAGGCAGCTCACCGAGCTCCACGGCGGTCGAGTGACGCTCGCGAGCGAAGGCGTTGGGCTCGGCGCCCAGGTTACGGTGCAGCTCCCTCTCGGCTCCGACGGCCTGCAGGCGCTGGGGCATCAAACCCCGGCCGTCGCGCCGGACCTTCGTGGGCGGCGACTGCTGGTGGTCGACGACAACGTGGACAGCCGTGACGCGATACGGATGCTCCTCGAGGACCTCGGCGCCAAGGTTCGGGTCGCGGCAGACGGCGTCGCGGCCAGCGAGATGATCCGAGGTGGTGAATTCGACGCGGTGCTCTGCGACCTGCGTATGCCGCGCATGGACGGGTTCGAGTTCATGCGGGCGGTCCGAGAGATGCGAGATGACACGCTGCCGCCGGTGATCGCGATGTCGGGTCTCACCAGCAGCGCCGATCATCTGCGGACGGAAGCGGCCGGCTTCGCCGGGCAGCTCGACAAGCCGTTTGACGAGCATCGCCTCTTCGTCGTGATCGAGACCGCCATCGCACGGCGCGTCTCCACGAGCCGCTAGCCCGCGCGTTAGGCAACAGACCGGCGGTTTCGTTTCGCGGCTGCCCCGGAAGGACGAGCGGACGCTATTGCGTCGGGGACAGTGCCGGACGCGGATCAGGCAAGCAGCCGGCGAAGGACCAGCGGCGGGGCTCTGACTCCGTGGGTCTGACGAAGCCACCACGACTGCCTCGTGCAATGGGGCCGAACGGCCCTTCCGGACATCGGTTCCACGCGCGAGTGTGGTCCTGAGAGGAAGTGCCTCGTGACAAGCTTCGCCCCTCAGAAGCCGACCGGCTCCCTTCGTCCGCGGACCGCTCTTGTGATCAGCGCGGACCCCACGGTTCGTTCCGACTGGGCGCGTTACTTCGAGGCGCTGGGCATGCGGACGCTACGGTGCGTTGGACCACAGGTGCTCTGTGTGCTTCTCGATGGCACACGGTGCCCGCTCCACGAGGAAGCTGACATGGCGGTCTACGAGCGTGCTTCGGTCACACCCGAGCTCGCCCTGAAGCTGGTCCATGCGAGCCACTCGCTTCCCATCGCCTTCGCCAACGACCAGCTCGATCTCAAGGGGCGCCACGAGCCGCTGATCACCGCGACCGCGTCCGATGGCACACGGGTCAGTCTGAGGGGACAGCTGAGCAAATGAAGCGCGAAGATTCGGGGAACGTCCTGATCGATCTCACGACGAACGAATGCCTTGCCCTGCTGCGGTCCCACGACCTCGCCCGCCTCGCCTTCGCCTTCGAGGAGCGCATCGAGATCTTCCCGATCAACTATTGCCTCGAGGGCGCGATCATCGTGTTCCGGACCGGTCTCGGTACGAAGCTGACCGCTGTCAGCACGACGACGGTCGCCGTGGAAATCGATGGTTGGGACCCGGAGTCGGGTATCGGCTGGAGCGTCGTCGCCAAAGGACGGACCGAGGAGATCACCACCAATGAGGGTCGCGCCGCGGCACACCTGCGCTGCCTGCCGGTGCATCCCGCGGCGCCTGGGGACCGGTACCACTGGGTCGGAATCAAGCCAACGACGATTTCGGGGCGGCGCTTCCGTGTAGCGCCAGCCACGCGGCGAACGGGCCTAGCCGCCGTCCCGCTCGCCTGATCGAAGAAGCGCGGTCTCATTCCACTCCGCCGGCTCGGCGTGGTCATGGAGCCTGAGTCTGGCAAACGTGCTGGTGCGCGCGAGCATTGACCTGAACATGCGGGATCTGGTCGAGCCATAACGTCGGGAGGAGACGCCTCGCTGGCACTCACAAACGACCAGTTCAGCGATCGCGTTGAACTCGTCCGCCTTGTCGGTGCTGGCGTTGCCGTCGCGGGGATCGCGTCGGCGACGGACTCGGTCAGACTACGGGCGAACGTCAGGCAGCCGCGAGACGAGAGCCAGCGCGCCGACGAGCGTGACACGAATGGCGCTGCGCATGGCGTCCTCCGGGATCGTTCGTACGCGGTGCTGTCAGCTCGCTGGCTGGGTGACGGCGGGGATCTCGCGCTCTGGTTCACCAGCACCGTCAATCTCGACGGGGACGGGAACGATGAGCACCGAACAGCGCGCGGTCGTAACGACGCGCTCGGCGGTGCTCCCCCAGAACGGACGACGGGGACCGGCGACGCCGCGTGAGCCGAGCACGATGAGATCAGCGTCCATCTCCGTCGCGCGGTCGATGATCGCGTCGGACACGGGCCCCGCTTTTGATCAGGGTCTCACTGGAGCGTGGATCTGCCAGCTCCTTCGTCGCCTCATCGAGCAGCCTCGCCGCGTGGGCGGCGTCTTCCCGGACCAGCTGTTCGCGCAAATCCTGGATCTCGCTGCCGTCCGGCGCGCGATGCTGTGGGCGGTCGCCCTGCGATGGGGCGCGCTCGGCCTCATCACTCCGTAGAGGCATTTGGGCCCTTCGGCCGACGCCTACGGCCCTTTGGCACTAGGGCGCTCCGCGTCCCCGAGGCACGCTTACGGCGAGTGGAGATTCAGCGCAAGGAGACATGACATGGGACTCGCTTTGTTCGCAGTCATCGCGATCGGAGCCATCGCGATCGGTATCGCGGCGCAAAGGTTTCAGCGTCAGGGCGGCTTCTCCTGGCTGATCATGGCGGTAGCCGTGACGTACGGTGCGTTTTTCTTCAGCGAGAAGCTTCCCACCAACTCGCTCTTCGAAGCGGTCAAGAACTGGGGCCCGCAGGTGGACGGCTTCTACCTCGTGCCCGGGAGCATCGGGGCCGCCGTGATGGGCGTCCTCGCGTACTTCGGCACGCTCGCCCCCGCAGTTCACGCTCGCGCCAACTGAGCCTCGGGCAGACGCGAACGCCGGTCATCGGCCGGCGGTCGCCATCGAGTCGACAAGAAAGGAGCGTACTCATGAAGGTCCTCTTCGCACACGACGGATCCGAATCGGCGGCGCGGGCGCAGACGCTCGTCGCGTCAATCACCTGGCCTGAGTCGACCACGATCAAGGTGCTGCGCGCCGATCAGGGACTCCGCTACGACCTCGGCATGTCCGAGCACCAGTTCGTTGAGACCAACGACCGGCTACAAGAGCTGATGAAGCAGGAGCTCGCGGTCTCAAAGGCCGCCCTGTCCGCTCCGGGCCGCACCATCGAGACCACTCTGGTGACGGGACGGCCAGCCAGCGTGATCATCGATGAGGCTCGCCGGACGAGCGCCGACCTCATCGTGGTCGGAAGTCACGGCCGCGGGGCGGTGGCCTCCGCGCTGCTCGGCTCGGTCGCCAACGAGGTCGTCGACCACTCGCCTTGCCCAGTCCTCGTCTCCAGGACGGAGAAGATCGATCGTCTGGTGCTCGCGCAGGACGGCACCGCGGGCGCGCTCCAGGCGGAGGCCGCGCTGCTGAAGTGGCCGTTCCTGCGCGACAAGCCGGTCCACGTCGTGAGTGCGTGGTCGATCGCGCCCGGTTACACCGCAATGGCTCCCACGGGCGGCACCTTCATCAGCGGAGAGCTGTATACGCAACTCCTTGATGAGGTGCGAGACCAAGCCACGCGCGTGGCCGGTGAGGCGACGGAGCGGCTGAAGGCCCAGGGTGTTCAAGTCACGGCCGCAGTTCGCGAGGCACCGGCCGCCGACGCGATAGTTGAAGCGGCGGGCGACGCTGACCTAATCGTCATGGGCACGCGCGGGCACTCGACCCTTGAGCGCTTTCTCCTCGGTAGCGTCGCGCGGCGAGTCCTGCACCGGTCCCGTTGCTCCGTCATGGTCGTGCCGCAGTGTTCGCAGCGCTGACCAAAACGCCGAGGGACATCGCGCGCTGGCGAGGCTGCTTGCAGGGTGAGGCCGACTGCTCCTTGCCGGGTCTAACCTGAGCCCGAGCGCCTGTGCTCGTTGCAGGTCCGGTCGCAGTGCTCGTCATCGTCGCCCGCGAAGACGTGGTGATCGCACGCGAGGTTGGCGCCCTTACGGCGTGAATCTCGAAGCGATCGCCGCCTCTGCACGCACGGCGGGAGCATCTCGGTCAGGGAGTACGGCGCACGCGGTCTCCGTCGCCTCACGGTGAAGACCGGCGGCGGATGAACCACTTCTCGAGCTCGACCGCGCAGAGCACCAGCAGGCCGAGTACGGCGCTCAGCAGAAGCTCTTCCGGCGCGAGCGGCACTGTGCCAAGGATCCCCCCCACTGGGGGCCAGTAGACAACAACAAGCTGGAGCAGCACGGTGATACCGACAGCGCCGAGCAGCTGCGGGTTCGAGCGGAGGCCGATCCGAAACAGCGAGTCGCGGCTGGAGCGGATCGCGAGCACGTGGGCCATCTGTGCGAAGACGACCGTTGAGAAGACCATCGTCTGCCATGTCTCGAGGTCCGCCCGCCAGAAGGCGAGCCCCACGCCGAGCGAGAGCGTCGTCATCAGCACGCCGACCCAGACGACGTGGCGCCCCGTGCCCCGCGCGAGGACGCTTTCTCCCGGACGGTATGGCGGATGCCGCATGACGTCGCGCTCGGCCGGCTCGAACGCCAAGGCGAGGGCGGTCGGGCCGTCCGTTACGAGGTTCACCCAGAGGATCTGCAGCGGAAGGAGAGCCAGCGGCATGCCGAGGAGCGGCGCCACGAGCATGATCGCGAGCTCGGCGCCGTTCGTCGTCAGCATGAAGCGGATGAACTTCCGGACGTTGTCGTAGATAACGCGCCCCTCCTCAATGGCGGCCACGATCGTCGCGAAGTTGTCGTCGAGGAGGACCATGTCCGACGCCTCCTTCGCGACGTCCGTGCCGGCGATGCCCATCGCGATGCCGATATCCGCCTTCTTCAGCGCGGGCGCGTCGTTCACGCCGTCGCCGGTCATCGCCACGATGTGTCCGCGCGACCGGAGCGCGTCCACGATGGCGAGCTTGTGCTCGGGCGAAACTCGCGCGTACACGTCGACGTCCTCCGCGATCGACCGGAGCTCGGTGGCCGTCAGGGCGGCGACCTCAGGACCGGTACGCACGCGCCCGTCGGCGACGATTCCGAGCGCGCTCGCGATGGCACGCGCGGTGAGCGGCTGGTCGCCGGTGATCATGACGACGCGCACCCCCGCCGTGCGCGCCGACTCGACGGCAGCACGCGCCTCGGCCCGCAGTGGGTCGATCATCGCAACGAGTCCGACGAACACGAGCTCGCGCTCGAGGGTCGTGGCGTCCGCGTTCGGGAGACGCTCCGGGAGCGGCCGGAGCGCGACGCCGAGGACGCGTTTGCCTTCCGCGGCGAGCTCATCGTTCGCGCGGGCGATGCGCGCCCGCCAGGTCGCGTCGAGCGGGACGATCTCGTCGTCGAGGAGGATCGCGTCGGACGCATCCAGGACGGCTTCGGCCGCGCCCTTCGTGAACCCGACGCGGCCCGCCTTCGCGACCGCGAGCGTCCGCAGGAGCGGGCCGAGGGCCACAGAGACGGCAGAGAGTGTCGCGGGGAGGGCGTGCACGGTGGTCATGCGCCTGCGGGTGCTATCGAACGGCGCCTCCGCCACGCGCGGGAACGCGTTCCTGAGCGCCGGCAGCGCGAATCCCTCGCGCTCCGCCGCGACAACGAGCGCCACTTCTGTCGGATCGCCCACCACGCCGCCCGCGGCCCCGGAGGGCTCGGCGTCGTTCGCCAACGCGCCCGCTGCGAGCAGGACCGCGAGTCGCGAATGCCCCGCGGCGCCGGCATCGCTGTGATCGATCCGCTCTCCCGCGACGTACGACGCCACCACCACCATTTCGTTGCGCGTCAGCGTGCCGGTCTTGTCGGAGGCGATGACGGTGACCGATCCGAGCGTCTCCACGGCTGAGAGCCTGCGGACGAGCGCGTGCCGTCGCAGCATGCGCCGCGCACCGAGCGCGAGGGTCACGGTCACGACCGCGGGGAGTCCCTCGGGCACGGCCGCGACCGCAACGCTGATGGCGACCAGCAGGAGGGTGCGGAGGTCCTCCCCGCGCAGCAGCCCCATGCCGACGATCACGGCCACGAGGGCGAGGGCCAGAACGGCGAGGACGCGTCCGAGGTGATCGAGACGGCGCTGTAATGGCGTCGGCTCCACGGGCACCGCCTGGAGCAGCGAGGCAATACGGCCGAGCTCCGTACGCATGCCCGTGGCCGTGACGGCCATGACGCCGCGCCCGTACGTCACGGCGGTTCCCAGGTAGGCCATGTTGTGACGATCGCCAAGGGCCACGGCGTCGCGATCGATCGGCGCCGGCTCCTTCTCCACCGGAGCCGACTCCCCGGTGAGCGCGGCTTCCTGAGTGCGGAGGCTCACGCCCTCGACGATGCGCCCGTCGGCGGGCACCCGCTGTCCCGCCTCGAGGAGCACGATGTCGCCGGTGACCAGCTCCGTTGCCGGGAACTCCGCGACGCTTCCGTCGCGGCGCACTCGCACGGTGGGAACCGCGAGCCGCTTGAGAGCGGCCATTGCGCGTTCAGCGCGGTACTCTTGCGCGAAGCCGAGCGCGGTGTTCGCGACCACGATCGCGAGGATCGCGAGGGCGTCCTTCAGGTCGCCGATCGCGACCGAGGCGGCGGCGCCAACAAGCAGGATCGCCACCAGCACGGACCTCAGCTGGTCGAGCAAGACGCGGAGGACGCCACGCCCGCCGCGCTCGACGAGCTCATTTGGACCTTCCTCGGCACGTCGCCGCGCCGCGTCCGCCGCGGTGAGGCCTTCTCGCTCGGAGGTGTCGAGCCGGCGCAGGAGCTCCTCCGCGTCGAACCGATGCGCTTCGATCGTCAGACCCCGAAACAGCGGGCCGGGCTCAAACCGACCCGCGAGGTCCGGCCAGCGAGCTGACGCGGAGCGCGCCGCCGATCAAGAGCAGTGCCAGCCACCAATACTCCGCGAGCACGTCGATCATCGGAGGCCTTCTCCGCTGGACCTCGTTGGGATGGCGCGTCTGCGGATCCTCACCGACATCGTTCTCCTTGACACGACCAAGATTCACCTAGCCGGCCGCGCGCCACGAGTGCCAAACCGCCCGACCATCGAGCCGAATGGACGTCTGAGCTTCCGACGGTCCGCGACCGATGTCCATCGGCATTGGTAGTTTGAGTCGTTCGACCCTCGCGATCGCGCCGGTGACTTGCGAAACTCAGCCGTGCCCGAGGGGCTCGCCAGAGAGAACGTGGAACCGAGATCCCATCAACGGCCACGGTCTCAGGATCGGCATTCCTCACACGATCGCGGGATCATTTCAAACGCCACGAGCGGCTAGCGAAAGGACGAAGACATGACACTAACAATGACACGCCCGAAGACCGACAAGCAGATCCAGCTCGATGTGCTCGCTGAGATCGCGCGCGACTTCCGCTTCAAGCCGGCCGAGCTCGGGGTCGAGGTCGACGCGGGTGTCGTCACGCTCACCGGCACGGTGACCAGTTACCCGAAGCTGGGACTGGCGGCTGACATCGCAGGCGATGTTCCTGGCGTCAAAGACGTCGCGAACAGGCTGGCCGTCGAGATCGCGCCCTACGCGGTCCATGACGACACCAGGATCGCCCAAGCTGTGCGGCACGCGCTCGAGTGGGACGTCAGCGTCCCCGAGGAGCGGATCGACAGCGTGGTGCGCAACGGGGTCGTGACACTGAAGGGCACTGTCGACTTCTGGTACGAGCGGCGGGCCGCGACCGACACGGTCAGCAACCTGCTCGGAGTGGTTTCGGTCAATAACCACATCGTCATCGCACCACCCGCCCACGGAGATGCAGCGATTCAAGATGAGGTGAAGAGCGCTCTCATGCGTCGTTTCCCACTGAATGAGCTCGATGTGATCGTCGATCGTGGCATCGCCACACTCACGGGCAAGGTTTTCAGTTACCGGAGTCGCCGTGAAGCCGCTGAGATCGCTTGGAGCACGCCCGGCGTCAAGACCGTCAGCAACAGGATCGAATTGACCTTCTAACAGCGACCGACAAGCCGTCTCGCACGGAACCCTAGTTCGAACCAAGGCATTCGCCGACACGGGTGCTCTGCTGCTTCTGGTTCGAGGCGCATGGGACCGGCGGGCGTGCAATTCGCGAGACTGACCCTCTGCGGCGGACGTACGGACGGCTTTGAGCGCGGCCGCTCTAGTCGTTGACGCCTCGGCGCACGATCAGCACCGACGATGTTGCGTGCAGTAGAACATTCCGGGCCACGCTTCCAAGGAACATCCGCGCTACCCCACTCCGCCCACGCGATCCCATCATGATGAGATCAGCGTTCGACTGCTCTGCGTCGGCGAGAATCTCGCTTGCCACGTCGCCGCTGTGGACTGCCACTTCGGCTGCCAGTCCGGCAGCGCTAAGTTCGGTGGCGGCCGCGCTCGCGAGGTGTTCCTGCTCAGCACGAGCTTCGGCGAGAATCTCGGCCTCGACCCGGCGCGCCTCTGCCACCAGGGTCGGCGGGATGCCGGCGTGCAGCGTGGGTGTCACGTGTGCGACGCTGACCACGCGCGCCGGGAGACCTTTGAACACCGGCCACGTCGCGAGCAGGTGCCGCGCGGCGGCGGCGCTCTCAGAGCCGTCCTCAGCGAACAGGATGCGCGCGCAGGTCGGACGGCGCGCCACCAGCACCGGGCACGGCGCGCGATCGGTGACGGCAGAGGCGACGGAGCCCAGGAGCATGTTCGTGATCGGCCCGTGACCACGGCTTCCGGTCACCACCAAGTCGGCCTCCCACTCGGTCGCGTCCACGATGATCATGTCCGCAGCGCTATCGCCGCGCACCCACGTCGCTTCGACCGCGACGCCATCGCGACGAAGCGCGTCTGCCGTGCGCTCCAACTCGATCGCGAGCTCGCTCTCGATCCCAATCAGGTAGTCACGTAAGTCCGCGCCGGCCACGCGCATGATGGATACGGGCGGCAGTACTCGAAGAACACGAAGTTCCGTTCCCTTATCCCATCGCAGGGCGCCGACGAGGTCGAGCGCGACCTGCGCAGAGACGGAGCCATCGGTTGCCACGAGAACGCGCATGTCGCACCTCCACGTCCTGTCGGGAAACGGCAATGAGCACAGTAAGGAATGACTCGAGCTCGAGTGTGAACCTGAGGAGGTCAGGCTAACCGACCGAAGGTGAACGGTCCGGATGCAGGACGCCCGCCCTGGCGTTGGATCCGCGCGCACACGCACTCGGTCAACGTCTGGGGGCATCGCGGTCAAACGCTCAGCCGTCACTAGAAGGGAGAGGCCGCGCGTCGGGGGTACAACGGGGGTACGAGACTAGTGGCTACGTGTAAGTGGCTTGTTGAGGATCTCCTCGATGTCGATGTGATGCCGAGCACCGAACGTTGCCAGCCAATAGCAACGCCTCGCGTGAGGTTGTTAGAAAGGCGCTGGCGCTCGGATTGCGGCCGCCGCCTTGTATTGGCCGCCACTGTGCGCTCATCCGCGCCAGCGCAGCGATGCGATGGAGAGGACGCGCGGCCGGAGTAACTTGACGATGGTGCCCACCGCCACATGGCGGAGCGAAGGGTGGCGGAACCGCGCGGTCCCGATGACCTTGTGGTGCTTTCGGTTCCCGACGCGCCGGGAACGCACCATGCCCGCCTCCTCGAGATCGTGGAGGACGGCGATGACGCGCCGCTCGGAGATTCCGAGGGCCTCGGTAATCTCGCGTACGGTCGCCTTCGGGTTGGCCGCCACGTGGATGAGCACGTGCCCGTGGCTCGTGAGCAGGGTCCAGCCGTGATCGGATCCGGGAGTCATCGGCCCTCCCCGGCGCTGCCACCGGCGATCGCCTGCCCCGGCCGCCGCCGCCGCAGCGCGCCGAACATGGACGACAGCCCTCGCCGTCCGCGGAAGAGCGCGATCGGCGTGAGCGCGAGGTATACGAGGGTCACCGCGCCGCGCGTGTCGGGCAGCGCCGCCTGCACCAAGAACAGCACGAGGAGCGCCGCCGCGCCAGGGAGCGAGAGGCGCAGGCCGACGAGGAGGCTCAGCGCGAAGAGCGACTGCGCAGCGGTGAGGAGGATCTCCGCGCGCTGGCGGGAGTCGAGCGGCAGCGCGTCGGGCCTGCCCAGCGCGAAGCTGTACACGAGCGGGAGCATCGCCACGAGGAGCGTCCATTGGTTCACCTTCGAGGAGACGAGCGTCCCCAGCGCGGCGGCGCTCATCCCGCGCCAGGCGAAGAGCGCGACCACCACGAACTCCGGCGCCTCGGAGGCGAGCGGCGCGACCCACTGCACGAGCAGGAACTCGTCGATCCCG
>JANMSU010000151.1:0-2205 GCA_031389835.1 Chloroflexota bacterium | reverse complement strand
GGCGCGGCGGGGCCGCAAGGTGCCACGGGCCCGGCGGGACCTAGCGGGTCCAGTGAGGTCTTCGCGAAGTACCAAGAGGTCGGCGACGCACGTGGACCGATCGCCGTTCCGAACCCACCAGGCTTCTTGGAGGTGGCGGTCATCGATCTTGCGCCAGGGAACTACGTGGTGGGCGCGAGTCTCTGGTTCTACAACGACTCAGCGATTACGGGCCTGCCGTACTGCGTGCTGGTCGTGGGTGGACGAAACGCGCAGGCGGCGAACACGCTTCCTGGCGGCCAACTGACGAGCCAGTCACTCGTGCTCGCGGCCGACGTCCCCGGGGCTGGCTCGGCGAGGGCCAGGCTCGTTTGCAAGAACAACACCCTCGCGGGCGGCAACATCCAGATCCAGAGCTTCACGATGTACGCGATGAAGGTCGGAACCCTCACGTACGTGCCCTGAACCTCCACGCACCAACCTTCCATTTCGCTGGGCCCGCGGCCGGAACGCCGGTCGCGGGCCGCTCCGTCGCGGCAAAACGCCGGTGGGATTTCGGGCGGCGGTAGCGACGGCAGGGCTGGAATGATCGAGCACCCCGGACGAGTAGGCGACATCGCAAAAGCTGCGATGCGCGGGACTCCTCTTATTGAGCGGGACGGGAAACTAGATCGCGCCAGCCGGCTGTTTGAAGTCGCAACTTCCGATATCAAACACTGGGGTGCGCAGGCCCGGGCCGTGCGCGGGGGAGCTGCCGAGTCAGTCAGGTGGCCTTCTTGGGAGTCCGCCCAAATCTTGCGTCCTTCGCACAGTTGACGAGCAGCGGCTCAGCCGGGCCCGGATCTCCGTTTGGCGGATCGTCGACCTGGTACAGGATCCACTCCATTGACGGGCGCCCTGACCGCTGTCGATGCCGAGTGCGACCGGGATATACGAAGGTCAGGGTGCCGCGCATTGATGAGGGGAGACCTTGACGCACTTGACGCGTACTCCGTTTCCTGTGATGCTGAGCACAAGGAATGAAGATTTCTATAGATGCAGGGGAGAGCTGGCAAGGCCTGCTGCGCTCCGACTACATCGATCCCCGGGATCTGAAGGCCTCCAGCCCCCTCCGAGCCTTTGCTGGCGCCTATCTCCAGGATCTGCGCGACAAGGGTCGCGGTGAACGAACGATCCCGAAGTACGCGGCGTACCTCCATGATTTCTGCACCTTCCTCGAGCGTGGCGACAAGAAGCCGCGCATCTCGGATCTCGAGATCCGCTCACTCAAGGCCTACGGGAGCAGCCTGACGCGCCGCCAGGCACGCGGTGGCACCGCAAAGGGCAAGCGCGCGATCTCGGCGGCGACCAAGAACTTGCACTTGATCGCCCTCCGCGGGCTGCTCAAGTTCGGCATCCTCCTCGATCTCCCGGTTCCCGGCCCCGAGAAGGTCGAGCTCGCGAAGGCGCCGCAGCCGAGCCCGGATGCGCGTCATCTCGCGGAGGAGCGCGTGAAGCGTCTCCTGGACGCCTGCGACACGGCCACCGACGACGGCGTGCGGGCTCGTGCGCTCCTCGAGTTCATGCTCGCGACGGGGTGCCGCGTGTCAGAGGTCATCGGCCTCGACCGCCGGCAGCTCGAGCTCGCACGTGAGGCGCGCACTCCCGCCGACGGCATCCGCGTCGTCGACGAGGTCACCGTGCTCGGCAAGGGCAGCCGTCACCGGCGCGCCTACCTCACGACGCGTGCTCGCGAGTGGGTGCAGCGCTACCTCGCATCGCGCAAGGACAAGGACGCGGCGTTATTCGCGACTCGAAAGAAGAGCGCCGACGGCTCCTACCGGATGACGGTGTGGTCGGCCGAGCGCATCGTGCGTGATGCCGCGAAACGCGCCGGACTGGCGGAGGATGTCTCACCGCACTGGCTACGCCACGCGGCGATCACGCTGTGGGCCGCGTCGAGCCTGCCCTCAGCGCAGCGCCTTGCGGGTCATCGACAGATCGCGACGACGCAGCGCTATCTCGGAACCAGCGACGCGGAGCTGAAAGCGTTCTACAAAAAGCATGTCGGCTGATAGCAGTACACCCACGATGATATCATCGGTCTATGCGTCAGCTGATCGCGCGAATTGACGATGACTTACACAGTCGCCTGAAGCGGCGCGCTGCCGTGGAGGGCCGTTCCGTGAACGCGATGGTCAGCGAGATCCTGCGCCGAGCGGTGGTGACCCATGACGAGCGGGAGCT
>JANMSU010000079.1:0-3357 GCA_031389835.1 Chloroflexota bacterium | reverse complement strand
CTCCCGCGACGTACAGCGTTAGCGGAGGCTGATCCTGTCCGCAACGGCTCGCCATGACCAGGGCGTTGCCGGCTCCACACGCGAGCGCCGCCGCGAGCAGTCAGTCGGCGGCGAGGGCTCGCACCTGGCTTCACCGATGTGCGTACAAGCCTGGGGACCCTTCGGGTCCCAGCGCTCCGCGCGCCGCCGGTACCATCGCCGCATGGCGGAACCGCGTCGCGCGACCGAGCGCGCGCGCCTCGAGACGACGTACGGCGCGCCACTTCCACCTTCGTACTCCGACGACGACGCGTATCGCGACGCCGTGGAGCGTCTCGGCCTGCCTGGCGAGCCGCCCTTCACGCGCGGCGTGCAACCTACGATGTACCGCGGTCGACTCTGGACGATGCGGCAGTACGCGGGCTTCGGCACGGCCGAGGAGACGAACGCGCGCTTCAGGTATCTCCTCGAGCACGGACAGACCGGTCTCTCCGTCGCCTTCGACCTCCCGACGCAGATGGGCTACGACGCGGACGACCCGCAGGTCGCCGGCGAGGTGGGGAAGGTCGGCGTTTCGATCTCGAGCCTCGACGATCTCGAGCAGCTGTTCGCAGGCATCCCACTCGACAAGGTGACGACCTCGATGACGATCAACGCGACCGCGGCGATCCTCCTCGCGATGTATGTGGCCGTCGCCAAAAAGCAGGGAGTCCCGCTCGAGGGGATCGGCGGCACGACGCAGAACGACATCTTGAAGGAATACATTGCCCGCGGGACGTACATCTTCCCGCCGCGTCCGTCGCTCCGCCTGGTGACCGATCTCATCGCGTACTGCGCCGCGGAGCTGCCGCGCTGGAATCCGATCTCGATAAGCGGCTACCACATCCGTGAGGCCGGCTCGGACTCCGTGCAGGAGCTCGCGTTCACATTCGCCGACGCGATCGAGTACGTGGAGGGGGCAGTGAGGGCCGGCCTGAGCGTCGACGCGTTCGCGCCGCAGCTCTCGTTCTTCTTTGCCGCGCATTCGACGCTCCTCGAGGAGGTCGCGAAGTTCCGCGCCGCTCGTCGTATCTGGGCCGATGTCATGCGCGACCGCTTCGGCGCGACGCGGGCGGACGCTCTCGCGCTCCGCTTCCACACGCAGACGATGGGTTCGACTCTCACCGCGCAGCAGCCGCTCAACAACATCGTGCGCACCGCGATCGAGGCCCTGGCGGCTGTTCTCGGGGGAACGCAGTCGCTCCACACGAACGCGTACGACGAAGCGCTCGCGCTGCCGAGCGAGGAATCGGCGCGCACGGCGCTCCGGACCCAGCAGATCATCGCGGAGGAGACGGGCGCCGCCGACACGATCGATCCATTCGGCGGCGCCTACGCGATCGAGGCGCTGACGGCGGACATCGAGCGCCGTGTGCACGCCGAGCTCGCGAAGATCGCGGCTCTCGGAGGCGCGCTCGCGGCGATCGAGAAGGGCTACCAGATGAAGGCGATCGAGGACTCGGCTTACGCACAGCAGAGGGCGATCGAGAGCGGCGAGAAGGTCATCGTCGGCGTGAACGCGTACCGCTCCGAGGGCGACGACTCGGTGCCGCCGCTACAGCGCGCAGACGACGCGGTCGTGCGTGGACGCGCCGAGCGTCTTGGCGCGATGCGGGCGACGCGCGACCGAGCCGCGACGGAGCGCGCCCGCGCGGATCTCCTCACCGCCGCGCGCGGGAGCGCGAACCTCGTCCACCCGATCGTCGGGGCGGTCGAAGCCGGCGTGACGTTGGGCGAGATCTGCACTGACCTCCGCTCGGTCTTCGGCATGTACCAGCCGCCGCGCGCATGAAAGGGATCGACGCCGGCGAGCTGCACCATGTCGCCGTTGCGGTCCCGTCGCTCGCCGAGACCATCCCTTTCTATCGCGATGTGCTCGGCTACGAGATCGACCAGCCGAGACTCGTCGCCGATCAGCACGTTCGCGTCGCGTTCGCGACGCGGGACGGCTCGCGTATCGAGCTGCTCGAGCCCGCGGACACGGAGTCAGGCGTCGCGCGATTCGTCGCGGAGCGCGGCCGCCCGACGCTTCACCATCTTTGCTTCGTGGTCGATGACCTTGCGGGCACGCTCGTTCGCTTGGCCGGGGAAGGGGTCGAGCTTGTCGATCGCGCGCCGCGCCGCGGAGTTGAAGGTCTGGTCGCGTTCCTTCATCCGCGTGCGGCCAACGGCGTGCTCGTTGAGCTCATCGATCGCGCCAGCCTCGCGACTACACCGAAAAGCGGCGGCTAAACGGAATACCATTGAGGCTGTGAAACCCCGCATCGCCGTCACCTTGTCCGGCAGCGCCACGAAGCGGAACGCCGTAGCGCGCGAGCAATATCTCGAGGCGATCCGGCGCGCCGGTGCGGAGCCGATCCTGGTGTTCCCGAACGATCACGTCCCCGAGGAGTTCGACGGCCTGTGCCTCACCGGCGGCTGCGACATCGATCCCGCGCGTTACGGCGAGGTCAACACGAAGTCCGAAGAGATCGACGCGCAGCGCGACGCGATCGAGCTCGCCATGCTTGAGCGCGCGCTGTCCCGCGACATCCCGGTCCTCGGCCTCTGCCGCGGCTTCCAGTTGATCAACGTTCACCTGGGCGGGTCGTTGGAGCAGCACCACCCGGGCCATTCGCCGAACTACCCGCCTGAAGGCGCGCCCGTTTCGGATGACCCGGCTGGCAGCGATGCCGTGCGCCACCATGTCAGGGCCGAGCCGGGATCGAAGCTGGCCGCGGCGTGCGGCGACGAGATCTTCATCGTGAACTCGAGCCACCACCAGGTCGTGACGTCCGACCGTCTCGCGTCGGACCTGCTGGCCACCGCGCACGTCGGCGAGCTGGTCGAGGCTCTGGAGTCGCCCGCGCACCGCTGGGTCGTCGCGGTCCAGTGGCATCCCGAGCGCACCGCACAGGTCGGTGCCGCAGCGACCCGCATCTTCGACGCGTTCGTCGCCGAGGTGAAGCGCACACCGGTCGCCGCGTGACAACCTCGACCGAGCTCGTCGCTTCGGTCGAGATCGCGCATGAGGCGCGCACAGAGCGCATCCCTCCCGGCACCTCCGACGGTCCTCTGCTGCGCGTGATCCCCGGTGAAGTCGTCCGTGTCGCGGCGCTGCTTGGGCGTGACCCGAAGCTGGCCCCGGCTCTCGCGTTCGGCGCGCTTGCCGGCGGCGCGTCACTTGTGGGTCTGGTGGGCACGCACGACGGACGGTCGCTCATCGAGCGCGCTGAGATCCTCCGCGAAGCGAGCGCGGACCTGGTCGTCGTTCTCGCCCACAGCCGCCGTGACGTCGGCGGGATGATCGAGCTGGCAGAGGCGCTGCGGTTCGGCTGCGCTCATCAGCGTCCGCTGCCG
>JANMSU010000493.1:0-5808 GCA_031389835.1 Chloroflexota bacterium | reverse complement strand
CGCTTCAAGCGTGCCCAGCCTCGAAGACGGGGGCGTTAACGGTATAATCTCGTCTCAGCAGGGTTCTCGCGGAAGTGGCGCAGCGGTAGCGCACGTCCTTGCCAAGGACGGGGTCGCGGGTTCGAATCCCGTCTTCCGCTCAGAAAGTACCCGCGGCGCCGTGAGCGTCGCCTTCATGTAGGGGCGCCATCCTTCGCGCGGCACGAGTTCCGAGACCCCATGCGCACCGACCGTGATTTCCTCGAAGATCGTCCCGAGCAGCCGCATCCGCTGATCCGCGCCTGCGATTGATCTCCGACACCGATTTCGAGCTGATCGAGGACGCGCTCCTGACTGTGGCGCTTCGCCACGGCCCGCTGGCACGTCGGCCCACCCACAGTCGATCCCGCACGCCGGGTCGCCGCGCGCTCATCGCCGGCCACGCCGCCAATCCTCGACCGGCATAGCGGTCACAACGTGAACCGGCGACTCTTTGCCCATCTCCAACGGCGCCTGATGGATTCAAGACGGCGTCATGGAAGAACGCTGCCGCCGCGAGGCTTAGGCAACGAGTACCGAACGCGCCTCCGCCTTGAGCACGATGTCGTCAACCGCACCGCAGTCCAGGCCGACCCCGAGTGCGAGATCGGGACGCCCGGTTCGCACGTGCACCTTGAGTACTTCCCCGTCGCCGACCACGAGCAGCTCGTGCGCCCACGGAAGGCTCTTGCGCAGCTGTTGACGAAGCGCGCAGGCGGTCGCAACTGGGTGCGTAACCACGAACTCGAGCAAGTAGCTCCTCATGCGGTCGCGATGTTGTTGCCGTGCGATCGAGGTGACAAGTGCCATTGGACCGCGGAAGAAGAGGACCTTCGGCCCTTGGCGACTCCACGCAGGCGGCACATTTTGAACCGAGGTCAACGTGCCCGTGGCGGCAGCCTCCGAGCTTCGTAGCGGAGACCGATGTGCGACATGAGCACAGTAGGAGGGGAGTCAATGTCCATCAAGATTGCGATCAGCGGACGGGACCCGCCGGCATCCGAAGCAGAGCGACCACGCAGGCAGGTCGGAGACGCCTTGATTCGCTACTACTGCATCGTTCACCGGACAGTGGCGAAGGATCGCGCACCGGTGACCATCTCTCAGGATTCGTGGGCATATTGCGTTAGCGGCGACGACGGCCGACACGAGTGGATCCCGATAGAGCCGATCAGCTATGCGGATCTGCGGAGCTTTGGACCGATGTTCCTCGATCACGTCGACGGTCCGCTACGACGTCCTGAAGAAGTTGGCGGTCGCAACGACCGTGGTGCTCGTCGTCTGGGCCTCGAGAACAGCGAACAGACGGAGAAGACCATGAGGAGCAGGTGAGCTACGGGTTCGGGACGAAGACATCGCTGCCGTACGCGGAGGCCGTTGAGGCCGCGAAGGCGGCGCTCAAGGAGCAGGGCTTCGGGGTCCTCTCGGAGATCGATGTGCGGGCCACGCTCAAGGAGAAGCGCGGGATCGATTTCCGCCCCTACGTGATCCTCGGGGCGTGCAACCCGGCGCTCGCGGAGCAGGCGCTCAAGGAGGAACTCGAGATCGGCCTCCTGCTCCCGTGCAACGTCATCGTGTACGAGTCGGAGGGCGGCAGCGTCGTCGAAGCGCTCGACCCGGAGCGCGCGCTCGAGGTCGCGGGGAACGAGAGGCTGCGGCCGATCGCGGCGGAGGCGAAAATACGCTTACGCTCCGCGATCGACAGCTTGTCCGCAGGGCGTTGAGCTGAGCCGCGCGAGCGTACGCTCGCACGCAGGACCTTCGGCTCCTCGATTCGAGCCGTTCGGATGCGGTGCGGGAGCGCTGCCACCGGTACATGCTTTCGCTGGCCTCGGCTACACGTGGCGTTCGCTGAAATCTCGAATGGTATCCGCCGCGATCCGACGCGATGGGCGCATGCCGGAGCCGCCAGAAGCGTGACCGCGGGATACGCCCGCACGCCGAGGTCGGCGTGGCCCGGCACGCTGCAGTACGCGTCGTAGCGGCGCGCTACGCCGCCAGCCTGAACCGAATCCCTGCGGCGACATATGTGTCTCTTGGGTGTTGCGGTCCCGTCTTCCGCTCCGATGGCGCCGTCGTCGGGTGGCGGCACCGTCACCGGCTTCGGGATCGCCTTGCGCGCGGCGACCTTTACCCGACTTATGCCGCGCACCCTAACGCACGGATGAAGCGTCCAACGAGTGCATCCATGTCGGCGAAGCCAGGCGGCACGTCGCCCCTGACCTCGTAGGTGTCGGCGGCGCACTCGAAGCGGTGGCGAGGCGGCGGTCGGCTGCTGTACTCGACACGCTGCACCCGCACCCCTTCGAGGCGGCGCTCATCGATCACGGTGAACTCGCCGGACATGGTCGCCGTGCGGTAGGCACCCACGAAGAGCCGCCAACCTTCTGCCTGCGCCCAGATCGAGGCGCCCTCAAACGAAAGCTCAGCGCGTATCCCGGTGATCCCCAGCGTCGCGAGCGCGTCGATGACCTTCGTCTCGCGAGGATTATGCGGTGGCGGCGTGTACGCGTCTGGGCTCGGAGAACTCTGGGCCGCCGCTGACGTTGCCGTTGGTGCGACGCTGGGCTGCGGTCGCGGAGCGAGCTCACATGCAGCGAGCAGGATGCCGCAGGCACGGAGGGTGGCGAAGACCACAGCGCCGCGTGTTGAGAGCGGGATGCTCGGCGAGCTCGACAGGCTGATCGCCCAGGACGCATCGCTGCGCGTGCTGATCGATGAGTGCGACCTCCGCCCGAGCATCTTCGGCCCAGGCGACATCGGGCGCTTCGCCGCCACGTGGCGGCGGGGGACCTCGCTCCGCGCGGGTCGAATAGCTGTCTTCGTGTCCAACATCGCGATGTATGGCCTTAACCGCATGTTCCAAGGTCTTGCGAACGCCGGCGATCACGTCGGCGTCTTCCACAGCCGGGCCGCTGCGCTTGCCTGGCTCGAAGCATTCGTCCTCGAATGACGCTCAACGGCCGCACCTCGTGCTATACAGATGCTCAGTTCGGCAACAGAACGGGAGGTGGCGACATATGGACCAGCGAATGGCCTCCGACGCTACGAGGGCTCCGAAGCTCTAGCGGCTAGCCGAACCCACGCGAATCTAGTCTCCCGAGCCTCGCCGGCCCTCCGGCAAATCCAATTCGATTTGCGCTCGAGGAGATGAACCCGTGCACTTCGATTCGTCGGCCTTACGCGAGCTCGGCTGGAGCTCGTTCTTCGATGAACAGTTCGGCGCGCATGTCGCGGCCGGCCTCGTGCCCGCACGCGTCGCCGTGGAGCATCGCGGCGCGTATGTCATCTACGCCGAGTCCGGCGAGCTGGTGGCAGAGCTCGCTGGAAAGATGCAGGGCGACTACGTTCGACACGACCCTGGCAAGCTCAAGTTCACGGACCGAGTTGCCGCTCGTCTTCCCACGATCGGCGACTGGATCGCGGTCAGCGTCCGGCCCGAAGAACGCCGCGCGACGATCCACGCGACACTGCCGCGTCGCACGCACTTCTCCCGGAAGCAACCGTGGAATCCGACGGAGGAACAGGTCCTCGCGGCGAACATCGACACCGTCTTCGTCGTGTCGGCCATTGCCGGTACGACGGACGTCCACGATCCACCTAACCTTCGGCGACTGGAGCGCTTTCTGGCGATGGCACACGAGAGCGGAGCGCGGCCGGTGCTCCTTATCACGAAGTCGGATCTGCGCTCGAACGCGGCGGAGCAGGCGCGTGCCTTGGGCGTGCTGGGTGTCGACGTCGTCCTCACCAGCGCGCTAGTCGGCGAGGGTCTTGTGGAGCTCGCTCCATACCTCGGACCGGGTCAGACCGCGGCGCTCATCGGCTCGTCCGGCGCCGGTAAGTCGACGCTCATCAACGCCATCCTTCGCGAGGACCGGCTCGCGACGCGTGAGTTGCGTCGCGATGGCGTGGGCCGTCATACGACCTCGCACCGCGAGCTCGTGCGGCTTCCGACCGGAGGTCTCATGGTCGACACGCCGGGGCTGCGAGAGATCCAGCTCTGGGACGCGGATGACGGATTCGCAGGCGCGTTCGCGGATATCGAGGCGCTCGCATCGAGCTGCCGCTTCCGTGACTGCGGCCACGTGTCGGAACCGGGGTGCGCCGTGACCGGGGCGATGGAGACCGGAGCCCTCGATCCAGGTCGGCTCAAAAGCCTCCGGAAGCTGCAACGCGAGCTCGAGCACCTCGAGCGGAAACAAGGCGTTCGTGGCGAAGCGGACCGGCGGCACATGTATCGATCGCTTGCGCGCGCCGCGCGTCAGAGACACAAGTAATTGGACGAGCCCGCACTCGCAAGGGCCGTTCGCACGCTCGCGCGCGTGGAGCCCCGTTTCGCGCATATCGTGAAGCGTTACGGCCCGCCGCCGCTGTGGCCGCGCGATCCTGGTTTTCAGACCCTGGTGCTGCTCATGCTCGAGCAGCAGGTCTCGCTCGCGCAGGGCCGCGCGATGTACGCCCGGATCGCGAACGCGACCGGCGCGGTGACGCCCGCGAACGTCGCGAAGCTCGGCGAATCAGGGCTACGCGCGCTCGGCGTGACGCGACAGAAATCGGCGTATCTCGCGGCACTTGCGGACCGGCTCGAGCGCAGCGAGTTCGATCTCGACGCGCTCGCCGCCATGTCCGACGCCGACGCTGATGCCGCGCTCGATGCGCTCCACGGCGTCGGGCCCTGGACCGCTCAGTGCTACCTGCTGTTCGCGCTGCGCCGGTCGGACGTGTTCCCCGCCGCCGACCTCGCGTTGCTGGAAGCGGTACGTCAGCTGTGGCGACTGCGCGAGCGACCGTCACCCGAGGCGCTCGCGCGTCGCGCGCAGGCGTGGCGCCCGCACCGCGCGGTCGCCGCGCGACTGCTCTGGCATCACTATCTGAGCGAACGTGGACGAAGCTAGATCGCGACCGGGCCAGCGCACGGGTAATCAGGACATGCTCGTGCGCCTCTACGACCTCCCGGAGTCAGCGTCGGGCGTGCGCGCACTCCGCGAGGCGGGGATCGAGCTGCGCCGCGCGCTGGCTCCGGAGCGGCACGTTGTCGTGTCCTGGGTGCGCGAGCACTTCGGGGAGGGCTGGGCGAGCGAGTGCGAGGTCAGCTTCGGGCGCCTGCCCATCTCGTGCTTCCGCGCGCAGCGCGGTCAGGAGGTCCTTGGCTTCGCGTGCTACGACGCGACCGCGAAGGCGTTCTTCGGCCCCACCGGGGTGCTCGAGCGAGAGCGGAAGCAGGGGATCGGAACGGCGCTGCTGCTTGCATCCCTCCACGCCATGGCCGCCGACGGTTACGCCTACGCGATCATCGGCGCGGCCGGCCCCGCGGATTTCTACGCCAGGGCCGTCGGCGCCGTGCCGATCGCAGGCTCGACCCCTGGGATCTACGCGAACCTGCTGCGTGGCGGTCCTGGCCCGTAGCATTCGACCGCCCTGCGGCGTTGTTCGTAAGCACACAGGAGGTAGCCATGCGTGATTTTGCAGGGCAAAGCTCGACCACGGCGCTGAACGCCATGCTGGGCGCAGGGTCCGTTTTCGAGGGCAAGCTGCACTTCGAGGGCCAGGTCCAGATCGACGGCACATTCACCGGCGAGATCACGACCACCGACCTGTTGGTCATTGGTGAGGGCGCGAAGGTCTCGGCGACGATCAACTGCGGCTCGGTCGAGATCAAGGGCGACATCACCGGGAACGTCAATGCCAGCGAATCGATCGTGCTTCGCGCGACCGCGCGCGTACAGGCCGACATCTACTCACCCTCGCTCGTCGTCGACAAGGGCGCCGTCTTCGAGGGCAACACGAGGA
>JANMSU010000483.1:0-14422 GCA_031389835.1 Chloroflexota bacterium | reverse complement strand
GCCCTCGGCGTAGCCGGTGAGGATGTCGTCCGCCTGTTTGCGCGCCGACAGCATCACGATGGGGACCCGCGCGGTGCGGTGATCGGCGCGAAGGCGACGCGTGAGCTCGAAGCCGTTCATGTTCGGCATGTTCACGTCCGTCACGATGAGCGCGGGCATCTTCGCGCGGATCTGGCGGAGCGCCTCGATGCCGTCCGAGGCAACGACGACCTCGTAGCCACGGCGCTGCAGGGACGACTCCAGGAGCTTCCGGATCTGCTCCTCGTCATCGACGATGAGGATCCGGTCGGGACTGACCTTCTCGGTGCTCACGAGGCGTCGTCCGACATCTGCGCGGTCAAGCCTCCACCTGGCCGCCCGAGCCCGCAAGCGGGAGGGTGACGTGGAACACCGAGCCGCGGCCGAGCTCGCTCTCCGCCCAGACCCTGCCGCCGTGGAGCTGGACGATCTGGCGGACGATCGGGAGGCCGAGCCCGGTGCCCGGGATGTCCTTTGTTGCCTGCGAATCGACGCGCGAATAGCGCTCGAAGATCGTCTCGAGGGCATCCTTCGGGATGCCCAGACCCTCGTCACGGACGTCGAGGAGAAGCTGGTCGCCCTCCGCGCGCGTCGTCACGGTGATCCGGCCGCCGGTGGGGGAGTACTTCACCGCGTTATTCAGGAGGTTCGACGCCACCTGCGTCAGGCGGTCCCGGTCGGCCTGGATCTGGGGCAGGTCGAGTTGCAGGTCGAGCGTCAATGTGTGGTTCGGCGCGTTCGGGCGAACCCGGTCGACGGCCTCGTCGACGACGGCGTTCAGGTCCATGGGCTCCCGGTGGATCGTCATGCGACCGGACTCCATGCGGTCGAGGTCGAGCATCTCGTTGATCATGCGGTTCAGGCGCTGCACGTCCTTGTTGATGTCACCTGCGTACTCGCGCATCTCCTCCATCGAGAGCTGCTCGTCGCGCATCATCTCGCTGAAGCCCTGGATGCCGGTCAGCGGCGTTCGGAATTCGTGGCTGACGATCGAGACGAACTCGCTCTTCGCGCGATTGAGGCGCTCAAGCTGCTCGACGGCTTGCCGCTGGCGTCCAAAGGCCTCGACGGTGGTCAACGCGGCCGCGACCTGGTCCGCGAACAGGCTGAGCATGCGTGCGTCGTCATCGGTGTATGAGGTCTGAGCGTCGTATGACCGCATGCCCAGGGCACCGAGGGCGCGGCCGCTCCGCACGAGCGGGACCGCAAGGCACGCCTGCAGGCCGGTGTCGACGCCGACCGAGGTCCGCCCCTCCCACGTCTGGTAATTCCTGACGATGAGGGGCTCGCGCGTCAGGAACACGCGACCGACGACACCCTCACCCGGCCGCAGCAGAGCGTCGTCCGGCATGCGACCAGCAACGTCGACGTTCTCCGCCAGGCGGAGCACAGCGGCTTCCTCGTCCCACGTGTACAGCGACGCGCTGCCCTGTCCGAAAAGCTGCACCGCACTGCGCAGGATCATGTCGAAGACCTCGTGCGGGTCGGTGCGCGCGGCGAGCGTGGCGGCGGCGCGCTGCAGCGCAAGGAGCCGCGCGTTCTCGCCCTCGCGTGCCTGGAAGAGGCGCGCTGTCTCCATCGCGACTCGCAGCTCGCGCGCTACCGCTTCGACAAGGCGCACTTCGTCGGTGGTCCAGTCGCGCGGCGCGTCCGCCTGGTTGAGCGAGAGCGTGCCGGCGAGCTTGCCCGCAACGAGGATCGGCGTGGCGATGACCGAGCGAACGCCGGGGTCCACGCTGCCCTCCGCGACGCGGGCGTCCGCGTGAACGTCACGCACGACGAGCGTGCGCCCGGTCTCGGCGGCGAGACGGGCGACCGGTAGAGCCCTCTTTCCCTCACCGATGGGGGCGATGCCCTTCGCGTCCCACTCATACGCCACAACGAGGGCATCAGGGCTGGAACCCGTGGTGGCGAGGACGCGGTCCACGTTCATGGCGCGCCCGAGCTCTTCGACGGTTCCGCGAAGTACCTCGTTCGGATCAAGCGATGCCCGTGCTCGACGGGCGATACGGCTTACCAGCTCCTCGTGACTGGCGCGCGACTGCGCCTCGGTCAAAGACAGCGAAGTGCGGATGCCACCCGCGACAAATTGACCGAGCACGAGGACGAGCTGCAAGCGGTCAGCGGTGATCGAGCCGGCCTTCTCGCCGCCGGCGACGACGGCACCGACCAGACGCTCCTGCGAGACCAGTGGGAGCGCTGCGAACGAATGGATCCATTGCGCGTCCGGCAGGTCGCGCGCGAGCAGGCGCCATTGCTCGCCGCCGCTCGTGGTGTCCGGAAGCACGAGCGGCTGCCGATGATCGAAAACCCGAGAGCGCATCGCTGCCGGGAGCGCCGATACCGAATAGACCTTGTCGAGGAGTGCGCCGGTCCGCGGACCCTCCTCAGCGACGAGACGGAACGCCTCCGCGACGTCGTCCTGGATCAGGAGGCCCATGGTCACGCTGGGGTCGAGACCGCGCCGTGCGCTCCGCAGGTATTCGCGGCAGATCTCCCCGAGGTCGAGCGAGCCGGAGAGCGTCTGGCTCAGGGCGAAGATGGAGCCGATCTCGGCGTCACGTGTCGCGCTCTCGGCGTGCGCACCCTCGAGCGCCGTCGCGAGACGGTAGAGGATCGTCCCGGCGATGACGCTGATGCCCAGCCACAGGATGAAGGAGGTGATCTCGATCGAACCGATGATGGCTCCGGGGTCCGGGAGGCTCAGCCCTGCCTTGCCCAGCTCGATCCCGTAGACCGCATGGACCGCGAGGAAGATGACCGCGGCGTAGATCGTGGAAGCCGCGATGTAGAGGAGCAGCGACCTTGGGAAGCTACGCATCCGCCTCATCCTCGGAGGACTTTAGCGGGCCGACACGGTCGGGACCCCCTTGACACGGCGTGTGATGGGTACACTGGGAACAAGACTGCGCGAGGAGGGATGACGTGACGGCGATGAACTTCGTGCCGATGGTCATCGAGCAATCCGGACGAGGCGAGCGCGCCTACGACATCTTCTCGCGGCTCCTGAAGGAACGGATCATATTCATCGGGGACGCCGTCGAGGACACGATGGCCAACCTGATCATCGCTCAGCTGCTGTTCCTCGAGTCCGAGGACCCGGAACGTGACATCTACCTCTACGTCAACTCGCCCGGTGGCGTCGTGACCGCGGGACTCGCGATCTACGACACGATGCAGTACCTCAAGGCGCCGGTGAGCACCATCTGCGTCGGGCAGGCGGCGTCGATGGCGGCGGTGCTCGTCTCGGCGGGCGCCAAGGGTAAGCGCTACGCCCTGCCGAACTCGCGCATCATGATCCACCAGGGCTCCGGCGGGTTCCGTGGCAACACGCCCGACGTCCTGATCCAGGTGAAGGAGCTCGAGACTCTTGTCGATAAGCTCACCCGGATCCTGGCGCACCACACGGGGCAGGACGTCGAGAAGGTCCGCCGCGACTCGGAACGCGACCGCTTCATGAGCGCCGAAGAGGCGAAGGCCTACGGGATCATCGACGAGATCTTCGTCGGCAAGGATTCGCTCATCTCCATCGCCAAGGCGACGGAGGACAAGGAGCCCAAGGAGACCAAGGAACGCGTACCGGTGGCGGCTCGCTAGGGATGACGACCACCGCCAAAGGCGGCAAGCCGTACCGGTGCTCTTTCTGCGGCAAGAGCCAGGACCAGGTGCGCAAGCTCATCGCGGGCCAGGGCGTTTACATCTGCGATGAGTGCATAACTCTCTGCCGCGAGATCGTCGACGAGGAGTTCATGGAAGCGCCGAAGGCGCGGACCCTCGGTCAGAAGATCCCGAGCCCGCGGCGCATCAATGAGATCCTCGACCAATATGTGATCGGCCAGGACCGCGCGAAGAAGGTGCTGTCGGTCGCCGTGTACAACCACTACAAGCGCGTCTCCGCCGGCCATCGCGTCGACGACGTCGAGCTCGGCAAGTCGAACGTGCTCCTCATCGGCCCGACCGGCTGCGGAAAGACGCTGCTCGCGCAAACGCTCGCCCGCATCCTCGACGTGCCGTTCTCGATCGCCGACGCGACCAGCCTCACCGAGGCCGGCTACGTCGGCGAGGACGTCGAGAACATCCTCCTGCGCCTGATCCAAGCCGCCGATTTCGACCTCAACCGCGCGCAGCGGGGGATCATCTACATCGACGAGATCGACAAGATCGCGCGCAAGGGCGACAACCCGTCGATCACACGCGACGTCTCGGGCGAGGGAGTCCAGCAGGCGCTCCTCAAGATCCTCGAAGGGACCGTCGCCAATGTCCCGCCGCAGGGCGGCCGCAAGCATCCGCACCAGGACTTCATCCAGATCGACACGACGAACATCCTGTTCATCGTGGGCGGCGCCTTCGAGGGACTCGAGAAGATCGTCGAGTCGCGCGTGGGCAAGAAGACCATGGGGTTCGGCGCGTCGCTGCGCGACAACACCAAAGAGACGAGCGCGATCCTCCAGCAGGTCATGCCCGACGACCTCTTGAAGTACGGCCTGATCCCCGAGTTCGTCGGGCGTCTTCCGGTCATCGTGCCGCTCATGGCGCTCGACGAGATGGATCTCATGCGCATCCTCACCGAGCCGAAGAACGCGATCATCAAGCAGTACCAGAAGTTCCTCGCGCTCGACAAGGTCGAGCTGCAGCTCACGCACGAGGCCCTGCAGGCGGCCGCCGCGGGTGCCGCGAAGCGCAAGACCGGTGCGCGCGGACTCCGAACGATCATCGAAGAGGTCCTGCTTGATGTCATGTACGAGATCCCCTCGCGCACGGACGTGCGCCGCGTCGTCGTGACGCCCGAGGCGATCGCGGGCACGGCACGGCCGCTCCTTCTGTCGAAGAACGAGCAGCTCGTGCTCGAAGGCGACGAAGCGACGGCTTAGCCGCGCTCCACATGCCCAAGCTGTTCTACGCCAGCCCTCGCGACCTTCCGCTGATCGAGCCGGCGCCTGGCCTAAGAGGCCGTGTCGTGCAGGCCGATCACGCCACGATGGTGATCTATGACCTCGCGCCGTAGACGATCGTCGAGACGCACAAACACGAGATGGAACAGTTCGGCGTGGTGGTGAAGGGCAGCCTCGCGATGATCATCTCCGGAGAGCAGCGCATCCTGACGCCGGGCGACACGTACCGCATTCCACCCGGGGCCGCGCACGGGGCGCGCGTGTTCGAGGAGCCGACGCAGGTCATCGACGTCTGGGCGCCGCAGCGGACCGACATCCTCAAGCCCCCGGCGGAGAAGAGCTCGACCTAGCCGGTACCCTTGCGCCGGATGACGAACGAGCGCCGCGCCGATCTCGCGTACTGGGGCGCGGTCGCCCTTGGCATCGTGTTCATCGCCTTCGGTGGACCGCTCGCGCGGCGGCTCGAGATGGTCCACTTCAACGACTTCTCCGGTGTATGGGCCGGTGGCCGCGCACTGGTGCTGGGCGTCGATCCGTGGGACCCCACGAAGTACTACGACTTCGCGATCAGTGTTGGTACCAAGACGCCGGATGCGCTTGTCAACGACTACTGGCCGTGGGTGAGCTACGCCGTCGCGCCGCTCGCCATGGTCCCGATCGAGGTCGCAGGTTGGGTCTGGATGATCCTTGGCATGACCTGCGCAGCGCTCGCGCTCCGCGGCCTCCTGCGCGCGTTCGTGCCCGGTCGCCCCGTCATTCACGGCGCGTTCGGCGCCGCGCTCTTCATCGGTCAACCGTCATTCCACGCGATCGTGCTCGGTCAATGGAGCCTGCTACTGATGTCCGGCGTGGCAGCGACAGTCCTCGCGTTACGTGCGGCGCGCCCGTTACTCGCGGCGTTTCCCTCGCTGATCTTCCTCGCGAAACCGCAGGTCATGCTCATCACCGCGCTCGGTCTGGCCTATGGCGCTTTGCGCGAGCCGGTCTTCCGGCGCTACGTCGGCTTCGCGCTCCTGCTCGCGGGGGTGGTTGTGACCATCGCGTGGCTCGCGGCACCGGACACGTGGTTCTCGAACTGGCTGACGGACATCCCACCTCGCCGCACGATCCGCTCGGCGGTCCTGGCCTCGGCGTTGAATCAGCTCGTCGGGCCCAACGGACGCCTCATCGCCTATGCGCTCATCGCGGCGGCCGCGGTCGTCGTCGCCGTCCGCTTCCGGCCGGGTAGCGACGCGTCGCTCGCGGCCTGGCTGGCGCTGTCGAACGCCGGGGCGATCTACAGCTGGTCCTACGACCAGGTGCTCCTGTTCGTCCCCTCTGTCATCACGACCGGGATCCTCGCGCGTCGCTCGGATCAGGCGGGGAAGCGCTTTGCGCTCGCGGCCGCAGGCACGCTGCTCTTCGTGTCGCCGGTGCTCTACGGGATCGCGGTCTTGAGGCACGACGAGACATTCAGCGTTGTCGTCCCGATCGGCTTCTTCGTCGCCATCGTCGCGCTCTTGTGGCGGGAGGGCTCACGCGCCACGGCCGCCGTCCCCGCGCGGCAGGCGGCATGACCCCCCTCGACCGGCTCATCCAGCGGATCCGGATCCGCAAGGCGTTGCCGCACATCCCAAAGGGCGGGCGACTGCTCGATGTCGGCTGCGCGGACGGCTCGCTCGTACGCGCCGCGGCCGATCGCGTGCGCGACGCCGTCGGCATCGATCCAGATGCGCCTGCGGGCTCTGGCATGATCCGCGGCAGATTTCCCGAGGACCTGCGCGACCGCGGTCCGTACGACGTCATCGCGCTCCTGGCGGTCTTCGAGCACGTGCCCGACGATGAGCGCGCCGCGTTCGTCGCCGCGTGCCGTGACTTGCTACGTGCCGGCGGTCGCGTCGTGATGACCGTTCCTGCGCCGCTCGTGGACCGGATCATCGACACCCTCCGGCGTCTGCGGCTGGTGCATGGGATGGACATCGAGGCACATCACGGGTACCGGCCCGAGCAGACACCGACGTATTTCGCCGACGCGGGAATGCGTCTGGTAACGCATGAGCGTTTCGAGCTTGGTCTGAACCACCTCTTCGTGTTCGAACTGCCCGCCGCGCGCTGATGCGCGCTTCAGCGTGGCTCGAGGTCGTACGCGATCACGGTGGTCGCGGAGTCGATCGGGCCGAATCGCAAGATGTCGCCGTCACTCAAACGCAGCGCCTCGGGCAATGGCGCGGAGAGGTTGCCAAAGACAACGACGGTGGTTGGCGCCGTGACGCGCACCTCCCGCGCGGCGTGCGACAACACCTCCGGCTCGGCGCCGTAGAACAGCACCCGGTATTCCGGCAAGTAGTAGCGCGCGGTCAGGTACTCCGACTGAGCCAGGATGACCACCGATGCCGGCGCAAAGGTGCTTCGAACTAACGCGAGACGTGCATCGAGTGCGGTGTCGTGGTGCGCGATCGCGCGGATCGAGAATGGCGCGTCGGCGACGGCGAACACCGCGACGTTCAGAACAACGAGCAAGACGACCAGCGTCACGACCGCGCGCGGTGCCATCCGTGCGCGCGGTGCCAGCAGCGCCGCGCAGGCGACATACAGACCGGGCAGCAGCGACATCATGTATCCCGGGTCGCCGATGTGGATCGTGACGTACACGACCGCGGCGGGGGTGAGCCAGAGCGCGAAGAACAGCGCATCGTCGGAGAGGCGTCGCCGCGCCGTCAGCGCCGCGATGACCGCGGCGACCAGCAGCGCCGCGAAGCCGAGGAGTCCCCACCAGAGCGCGTAGACCGTGAGAAGCGTGTTGCGCAGCAGCGCATCGCCACCCGCTGCCGGCGACAGCTCGCTCACGCGCGTGGCTTGCCCTCCGAGGCTCGCGAGATACGTGGCCACTCCCCCCGAGAGCACCGCGCTCGGCATGAACCATCCAAGACACGCGATGCTGACGGCGGCGACGCAAAAGACCCGCTCGCGCCACGGTCGGGCCAGGAGCATCCACAGCCAGAGAGGGCCGAGCAGCAGCAGCACGTCCTGACGGAATCCGGCAGCGAGACCAAGACTGGCGGAGACGATGACCGCCGCAGGCCACGATCGCGAACGCGCGTCGCGCAGCGCCACGGCGAGGACGACGCTGAGGAGTCCGAGCAGCGCGTAAGGCATCGCGACCTCGCTGTAGGTCCACACGAGCGGCGCCGTCGCAGCGCCCAGCGCGACCGCGATCGCGAGCGGTCGGTCCGCGTACCTGCGGCACATGAGATACACCGCCGCAGCCATCAGCGCGGACGCGAAGATGCTGATCGTAACGAGGGCGGCGTTGCTGTCACGCGTGAGCAGGCGCAGCGCGGAAGCGATGGCGACGTAGAAGATGTATCCAGGCGGATGGGGCCGCTGGTCCACGAGGTCCGTGCCAACGTGAAAGCCGTTCTCCAGTGCGCGTGCATAGAGCACCGAGTCCCAGGCCCACAGGATGTGCGAGGCGAAGAGGGTACGGCTGACGAGCACCACTCCCGCCAGCACCAGAGCGACGGCGCGGTCGCTCATGCCGTCGCGCGCGTTTTGACGCCCTGGGTGATCTCGATCTGCTCCGGCTGCGCGAGCACGGCCAGCGCGACGGAAAGCAGGAGCAAGAGACCGAGTAGATGTGCGGCGAGCGGCATCGCGTCGTGCGGCTCACCGACGATCTGCAGCAACAGCCAGCTGACCGCGAGCGCGACGACGAGCACGACCCGCATCAATGGATGCGGGAAGAGCAGCGCCCGATGGAGCGAGCTCGCGAGGAGCGGGAGCACGAACACGAGGTAGGGGAACCACAGCAGGCCGAACAAGCTGAGGTATGGCGCGAAGGCGAGTGCCAGATGGTGAAGATGCGTCTCGTCATGCGGACGCCTCCGCGCCGCGAGGCCGCCCACCAGGGCGGTCGCCAGCGTGGCGGTCGGCAGGACCCACGCACCGAACGCCGAACCGAGGAAAGCGGCAAGCTCCGGCGGTCTTGTGTCCGCGATGAACTCCGCTGTCTGGTTGCTGTCGAGAAGGGCGACGAACAGCGCGACGTATCCCGGCATCTCGCGCCAGAACACGACGGTCGTCAGCAGCAGACCTGCAGCGAGGACGGCGAGCGTCCATGCGACGACGGGGCCGCGCCGCGCGGCGAGATAGAAAAGGAGGAGCGAAAGAGGAAGCAGCTTCGCTCCGATCGCGATCGCGAGGAGCGCGCCCCCGACCGCCGCCCGTCGTCGCTGCGACCAGGCGACCAGACAGAGTGCGAGGTTGATCAGGTTGATGTTGCCGAGTGAGATCTCGAGGATCGTCGGCAGGAACAGGACGAACGCGGCGGCCGCCCAAGGCCGCGCATCGCGCGGCAGCGGGCGGATGAGATGGACGCCGATGGCCGCCGCGATGCCGGTGTTGATGCCGATCCACAGCGTGATGGCCAGCCAGAACGGGAGCGGCGCCAGCAGCGCGAACGGGACCGCGACGATCGGTGCGTAGTGGTATTCGCCGAACGGGCCGGCCGGCATCTGAGGCGCGGCCGAATACATCGGCTCGTCGGCGAGAAGGTGCCGGGCGGCGAGCACGTAGGCCCACAGGTCGAAGCCGAACGGCTGCTTCGCGAGGAAGATCCCGAGGCCGGCAAGCCCGGCGAGCACCATCACAACGACGCCGGCAGCCCACACCAGACGCGGGCGACGGGGGGTCTCGGGCTTCACGCCCTGCGAGTCTATGGGCGAGAGATATAGCCTCCGCACCGAATGCGCGAGCCAGAGCTGGCCGGGGCGCTCCGCCGGAGTCCCGGAGTGACGGTCGAGCGCCGCTCCGAACCGCGCCTGGGCGTCGCGATGCGTGTCGGCCTCGCCCTCACCGCCACGGGGATCGCCACGGCGGGTCTGGCTCGCCGAGCGCTCGCCGAGACGGGCGCGGACGCGCCGCTCGCCACAGCGTTCGGCTGCTTCGCCATCGTGCTGTTCCTCGCGTCCCTCCAGCGTCCGCCCCGAGCTGCGGCGTGGATCGGTCTCGCGCTCGCGGCCGCGATCTACATCGCAGCCGCGTTCGCGCTCGCGGAGACACCGCTCGGAATGGTCGCGTTCTTCGGCGCCGCTGTGGTCGCGACCTGGCGCACCGCGCCGCATCTGCGCCCCTTCACCGTCGCCGCGTTCGCGCTCTTCACGCCGGCACTCGGTCTGTTCGCGACGCGCGGAGACACCGTGCTTCCGGTCCCGGTGCTCCTCGCCGCGATGTTCGCACTCGCGTACACGGTCGGCGTGCTCGTCGATCCGTCCGGCGTCCATCCGTCGGACCGCCTGCGACGCGCGGGCTTCGGGATCGTTGCCATCGCGACCATGGCCGGTCTCTTCGATCGCCATCTCGCGGTCGGCTCCTCGGGCCTCGCGCCCGATGATCTGCTGGCCATCGTCGTCGCGTTCGCGCTGCCGTTGCTCGCGCATCTGCGTGTGCGGCCATCGACGCGCGACGTCATCGCAACGAGCCTCGTGCTGATGACCTTTGCGCTCGTCGGCCTCGCGTGCCTCGTCGTCGTGCCCTACCACGCCGACGCCGTCGCCGCGGTGCATCGCATGGCCGAGATCTTCCTATCGGGTCAGAACGCGTATGCGGCCTTCGATCTGACGGAGGCACTCGCCCGGTTCCCGTACATGGACCCCGAGCTCGCCACACATCTCGAGGGCCGCGCGGTCCTGCACAGCTACAGCTACCCAGCCCTCTCGTTCCTCGTTGTCGCGCCGTTCGTCGCGCTTGGGCTCGGCGACATCCGCTGGGTGTACCTGGGATTGATGCTGGTGATCGCGATCGTCGTGATATCGCGGCTCCGCATGGCGTGGCGACCGATGGCCCTAGCGACGATCGTTGGCAACGCGATCGTTTTGCGTCAACCGATCCTTGCCGGGATCGATCCCACCTGGGCGCTGCTCGTCATCGGTTCGTGGCTCGCGCTCCGCCGCGCCTGGGTCTCGCCGATCCTGCTCGGACTCGCGTTCGCCTCGCGGCAGACGGCGTGGTTCGTCGCGCCGTTCTACGTCGCGCTCGTCTGGCAACGTTCTGGTCCGCGCGAGGCCGTACGGCGCGCGCTCATCGCCGGCGCCGTTGCGACGGCGGTGAACCTTCCGTTCCTGGCTCTCGCACCGGAGCGGTTCATCGACGGGGTGAGCGCGCCGATCCTCGGCGCCCTCGAGCCCGACGGGGTCGGTCTCGTGCGCTTCGGGCTCGCGGGCATCGGCCCGCTGTTCCCGCGCTTTGCGTACGGCGCGCTCGCGCTCTTCGTGTTCGCGGCGATGCTCGCCGCCTTCGTGCGCTGGCGGCGTTCGCTTGTCAGCGCGCCGCTGGCGTGGCCGTTCTTACCTTTGTACTTCGCGTGGCGCTCCCTCCAGAACTACTTCGTACTGGCGACGCTCTTCGTGTTCGTCGCCGACGAGGAACTTGCGCCGGAAGTACCACCACCAGTAACGCGCTGAGAGCCCGCCCCGCCACCGTCTCGATACCCCTCGCACGCCCGGCTCCTTAAGAGTGGTCGTGCATGCGCCGCTTCCTTCCGCGCGATGTCCTTCTCGTCGCCCGACTGCTCGCCGTCGTCGGCGCCCTGGTGTGGATCCTCATCGGTGGGCAGGCGACCTTGGCGCTCGCATACGTCGCGCTCGCGTTCCTGATCGCGACTTCGGTTCTCGTCTGGCGCGACGACGTCCGGCGCGGTGGTGTTGCGGTGCCCCTCTCGGAGACACCGGGCTTCGTCGTCATCGGGGATCTCTGCGCGGCATCGCTGTGGATGGTGGCAAGCGCACCGAACGAGCGGAGCGTCGCGTTCGTCGTGGTCGTCGCGATCGGCGCCCTCGCCATGTACCGCTTAGGGAAGCACGGCGTGACCGCTACGGCTGCGGCGTACCTCGTCGGTCGTATCGGTCAGGAGATCGTCCGCGTCGCACTTGGGATCCCGACGCCCATCCCGCAGGTCTTCGGCGAAGCGATGGTCGTGATCCTCGTCCTTATCATCCTGAGCGCGACGGTCGCTCACTACCGCGGGGAACAACGCTCCGGTGCGCGCGCCCTCCGACTTGCGCGCAGCCTTCAGCGCATCGCGACTGAGATCGGTCAGGAGACCGCATCCGAGGCGTTGTTCAAGTCGATCGCGCGCAACGCGTTGCTCCTCGTCGACGCGCACCATGCCACGATCAACCGTCGCCGCGGCGACGAGTTCGCCATCGTGGCCGGCGCGGGCACCGGCGAGCGCGCCGTTGGTGTGCGCGCGTCGGCGCGCCGGGGCATCGTCGGCGCGGTGATGCGCTCCCGCCAAGCGGTCGCCTGGGTCGACTACGCCGCGGACCCGACGGCGGCCCCGGAGATCAAAGACATCGGCGTGCGCTCGATCGTCGGCGTGCCGATCGTCGTGCAGGGCGAGATCGCCGCCACGCTTACCGTCGGCCGACTGCAGGTGCGGCCCTTCGACGAGAACGACGTGCACGCGCTCGAGGGTTTGGCCGCGCATGCTGCCATTGCCCTCCGGAACGCGCGCATCCTCGAGCAGGCGCGCCGCGTCGAGAGCGTGTCGCGCGAGCTTGCGGCGGAGACCGGAGCCACGTCGGACGTGATCCGCCGCATCGCGCAGGAGATCCACGGGGCGTACGACACGGAGTTCGTCGCGGTGACGGAGCTCCGAGGCGACACCGCGGTCGACGTCGCCGGCGTCGGGATCGCGGCGCCCCTCACGGCGCCCCTCGAGGTCGGTCCGCTCGGGCGTCGGGTCATCAAGCGCCGCGAAGTGGTGAGCCTGCGCGACTATTCGATCGACACGTACGGCGAGGCGAGCGGACGGGCCGAGTTCCTGCGCGAGGCCGGCATCCATGCCGCGATGGCCGCACCGGTGATGCTCGGTGGCGAGGTCGTGGGGACCGTAGGCATCGCCACGACCGACCCCGACCGCACCTTCGACGCGATCGACCGGCAGGGCCTCGTCGCCTTCGCGCAGCTCGCTTCCGCGGCGATGCGGTCCGCCCGCGTCCGGGCGGAGCGCGAGCAGCGCATCCGGAGGCTGTCGGCCCTCAACGACCTCGCTTGGCAGCTCGCAGGCGTGCACGAGCCCTTCGGCATCGCGCGCCTCGCGTACGAAGCCGCCGGTGCGCTCGTGGCGCGCGACTCCTTCTATGTGGCCCGCTACGACGGTGGCAAGAAGGAGTTCGACTTCGTCCTGCAGGCCGAGGGGGCGAACAGCTGGGTCGGTGAGCGCTACCCGCTCGGGACCGGTCCGACGAGCCAGGTCGTGCTTACGGGCGAGACATACCTGGTGAAAGGTCACGACGATCCGGTGCAGCGTCAGGGCATGACGTTCGGCGAAACGGAACGTCCATCGGCCTCCGCGGTCCACGTTCCGCTCAAGAGCCGCGGACGACTGGTGGGCGTGCTCTCGAGCCAGGCCTACCGTCCCGGTGCGTTCGATGACGAGGACATCGCGGTGCTGCAATCGCTCGGAAACCTCGTGGCCACAGCGTTCGAGAACGCCGAGCACCTGGCGCAGATGCGGGAGCTCTACCTCGCGTCCGTGAAGGCGCTCGCGGCCGCGGTGGACGCGCGTGACCCGTACACGCGTAGTCACTCCGCGCGGGTCGCGGCCCTCGCGCGGACGATCGCGGACGAGATGCGTATGACCGCCGACCAGCTGCGTCGCGTGCAGCTTGGCGCGCTGCTGCACGACATCGGCAAGATCGGCGTGCCCGACGCGATCCTCAACAAGCCTGGTCCGCTCACGGCCGACGAATGGGTCCTCATGCGAACGCATCCCGCCGTCGGCGGGTCGATCCTCGCGGCGGTCGAGCCACTGCGCGATCTCGTTCCGATCGTCAAGGCGCACCACGAGCGCTTCGACGGCGCCGGCTATCCCGACAAGCTCGCCGGCGACTCCGTCCCGCTCGAGGCCTACGTCGTCGCGGCCGCCGATGCGTTCGAGGTCATCGTGAGCCGACGCGCGTACAAGCAGGCGCAGAGCGTCGAATTCGCCTGCGCCGAGCTTGTCCGCTGCCGCGGGACGCAGTTCCATCCCGACGTCGTCGACGCGTTCCTCCGCGTCATCGATCGCGACCGCCTGCAGGGGGCGGCCTACATCCGCCGTGTCGGCGCGATCGAAGAGGCGGACATGGAGAACGTTCCTGGCCCCGGCGGCGTGCTCGAGCAGTTCGCCGCGTCGGCGCACGCGCACGGACGGCAGCTCGCGATCCTTCAGCGGCTCGCCTCGGAGATCAGCGCGGTGCTCGATATCGACACGCTCGCCCAACGCCTGCTGCGGATCGTGTGCGAGTCGATGGGCTACGAGAATGGTTTCCTGTTGACGCTTGACGACACGCATCAGAGCCTCGTCGTGCGTGCCGCGGTCGGCCCATCGGAGCCTTACGTGGGTCAGCTCCTCGCGCGTGGCGTCGGGGTCAGCTGGTGGGTCATCGAGCACGGCCAGCTGCAGAACGTCACCGGTGCCCAGACCGATCCGCGCTTCTACGGTCCGCCCAACATCCAGTCCGTTCTCTGTGTACCGCTGCAGCTCGGTG
>JANMSU010000457.1:0-1710 GCA_031389835.1 Chloroflexota bacterium | reverse complement strand
GAAGCCGGCCCCCTCGGCGGCACGACGGATCGCGGTGAAGTTCACGCTTGCGGTCAGGTCGTGCGCACCCGGCTCGGCGTACGGATCCGTCACGAGCCGGTGACGCGAGAAGCCGCGCAGCGTGCCCGCGCCAAGCCGCGTGAGCAGCTCGTTCTCGTCGCCGCCGTAGTCGACGAACAGCACGTAGCCACTGGTCAGCGCCGGTGCGAGGCTCGCGACCCATCCCTCGGCCGCGGGGCTCACCTCCCAGCGGCCATCGCGCGGCAGTCGCTCGGGCACGCGCCAGCCAAGCTCCGGAAGGCTCGGCGCGCGGAGCGTCTCGGCGAGCGCTCCGCCGCGCTCCTCGACGAATACCTCGCGCACCCCTTCCGCGGTCCGCGCGAGAACGTGGACCGGGAACGCGTCGAGCACCTCGTTCGCGAAGATGACGCCCTGCACCGGTGCGAGTGCACGCGCGTCCGACGCCCAACGCAGATCGCGCCCGGCGAGCGTTGTCGACTGTTGCTCGCGGAGAGGCGGGGACACCTCGACGATCGTGGGTCGCGCGCCCTTGGCCGCATCCGGCCGCTCGCGCTCGAGCGCCACGAGCACGTCGCGAAGGAACACGCCGCGTCCGGCGCCTGCCTCGACGAGATCCCACGCCGCGGGTCTTCCGAGCTGCGCCCACAGATCGACGAACGCGCGCGCGAGGGCTCGGCCGAAATGCGGTCCGAGGTCGGGGGCCGTGAGGTAATCGCCGTCGAACCCCAGGGCCACACGCGACGTGTAGTAACCGTCCTGTGGATCGAAGAGGGCCGCCTCCATGTACTCCGCGAAGGTGATCGGCCCGCGCCCGCGTATGCGCGCGACGAGACGGTCGCGGAGCGTCAGGCGCCCCAGCGCGGCGGAGCCGGCGGTCGCACCTCGGGCGGTCGTATCTGCCCATGCCCGTCGCCGTTGGTCGGCACCTGCTCCGATGGCTTCCAGGTCTTTGCCACTGCGAGCTCTTCCTTCGCGAGGACGGTGACGCCGAAACGCTTGTACGTCGCGAGCTCGAAGTTCGGGGTCTCGCCGAGCGCCCCGTGCGGACAGACCTCGACGCAGTCGCCGCAGTAGATGCAGCGCACGACGTCGAGCTCGTACGTCTGGAGGTCGCGCTCGCGCATCATCAGCGCGCCCGTCGGGCAGGTCTCGGCGCACGCGCCGCACGACACGCAGTCGGTGTACGAGAGCGAAACGTTCCACGGCGTCGTCACGATCGAGTCGTAGCCGCCGCCCATCAGGCCGTAGCAGTTCGCGCCGATGACGTCGCGACAGATCCGCACGCACTGCGTGCAGTTGATGCACTTGTTGAGGTCGCGAAGGATGAAGTCGTGGCTGAAGTCGTACTCGTAGTCGTGGTAGTCGGTCGGCTCGGCACGGTGGAAGCGGTTCTCGGTGAGGCCGTGCTCCAGCGATAGCCGCTGCAGGTGGCAGCGGCCGACGTCTGGGCACACGCACTGAAGGCAGCGCGCGGCCTCCTTCTCGGCCCCGTTCTTGTCGTAACCGAGCTCGATCAGCTCGAAGCTCTTCACGCGCTCGGCGAACGGCAGGAACGGCATCCGCACCTGCGGCTCCTCGGGCTTGTAGGGAACGATGTCGATGAGCTCGGGGACCTTTTCCTCTTCGGCGATCTCCGCGGCGACGACGGACATGTCGTCGCCCGCGAGATAGCGGTCGATCGCCTTCGCG
>JANMSU010000440.1:0-8743 GCA_031389835.1 Chloroflexota bacterium | reverse complement strand
TCGAAGGGTCGATGACGATCGCCTCTTTGCGCGCGTCGACGATCAGGTAGCAGCCGTTGTCGTACGGCGGGACGCGCCAGGCGATGATCCGGACCACGCCCAAGACAGTATCGTTCGCGACATGCCGACGGCTCCCGCCGACAACACCGCTCCTTCGACCAGCGTCACGCAAGGTCGCCCCGCGGTCCTCGGCAAGCGCTGGATGGTGAGCTCTAGCCACTACCTCGCCTCGCAGGCCGGCGCCCGCATGTTCGAGCGCGGTGGCAACGCCATCGACGCGGGCGTGGCCGCGGGCATCGCTCTGAACGTCATCGAGCGGCACCTGACCGACTTTGGCGGCGTCGCGCCCATCATTTTGTTTCGGCCCGGTATGGACGGACCGGAGTCGATCGATGGCCTGGGTCGGTGGCCCGCCAAGTTCGACCTCGCTTCGTATCGCAGTCGCTTCGGTGAGGACATGCCCATCGGCGTCCCGCGATCGGTGACGCCAGCTGCCGCTGACGCCTGGCTGACCGCGCTCGCGCGTCACGGCCGGCTCACGCTCGAAGAGGTGCTCGCGCCGAACATCGAGCTGGCCGAAGGCTTCCCGGTCTATCCGCGACTCGCGCGCGCGATCGCCATGCTCGAGGACCGCCTTCGTGGCTGGCCATCGAGCGCCGCGGTGTTCCTGGCGGACGGCCGCGCGCCCCGCGCCGGCGAGATGCTGATTCAGCGCGATCTCGCGTCGCTCTTCCGACTTCTCGTTGAGACGGAGCGCTCGAGCAGCGCGCTCGGGCGCGCCGGCGCGATCATGGCCGCGCGCGATCTCCTGTACACGGGCGCCGTGGCCGACGCTATCGAGCGCTCACAGGCACGGCACGGCGGCATGGTCACGAAGCAGGACCTCGCCGAATACCACGTGAGCATCACGCCACCGGTGCACACGACGTATCGCGGCATCGACGTCTACGCCTGCGGGCCCTGGTCGCAGGGTCCGCTCGTGCCGATGACACTGAATCTCCTCGAGGGCTACGACGTCGCGTCCCTTGGCCCTGGCTCCGTCGCGTTCCTTCACCGCTACACCGAGGCGTTCAAGCTCGCGGCCGCCGATCGGGAGGGATTCTTTGGCGATCCCGATCAGGTCGACGTACCGATCCGTGGACTCCTCGACAAGGCGTATGCGGAAGAGCGCCGCGCGCTCATTCGCGACGATCGGGCCTGGCCGGAGCTGCCGGCTCCCGGGAACCCCTGGCGCTACGAAGGACGATCGGGTCCACCCGGCTATGTCCCGCGCGCGGCGAGCGGTGTCGGCGCGCCGGACACCTCGTACTGCTGCGCGATGGACGCCGAAGGGAACGCGTTCTCGGCAACGCCGTCGGACCCGGGCCTCGGTGCGCCCATCGTCGACGGCCTCGGGATCATCGTCAGCACCCGCGGGGCGCAGCTCTGGACGACACCCGGCCACCCATCGGCGATCGCGCCGCGCAAGCGGCCGCGGCTCACACCGAATCCGGCTCTGCTGATGCTGAACGGTCGGGCGCTGATGCCGTTCGGCTGCCCGGGTGAGGACGCGCAGTGCCAGGCGATGGTCCAGACGGTCTGCAACGTCGTCGACTTCGAGATGAACCTGCAGGCCGCGATCGAGGCGCCGCGCGTCATCTCGCGGTCATTTCCCTGGACCTTCCACCCGCACGCGTATGAGCCGGGCGTGCTAACGGTCGAGGGTCGCATCGGTCGGGAAGTGCGCGACCGCCTCGCGTCGCTCGGCCACGTCATCCGCGATCTGCCGGACTTCACGCCAGCGGCTGCGGGGATGTGCGCGATCCGTCGGCTCGAGCCGGGCACGCTCGAGGGCGGTGCGGATCCGCGGCGCGAGAGCTACGCCATCGGCTGGTGACGACCTCATAGTTCGTAACGGCGATAGCGCGAGGGCCGGACTGACGGTCCGGCCCTCATTGTCGGCGCTGTTGCTAGCTGATCTGGCTAGTCGTCATCCTCCTCGCGGTCATCATCGTCGTCGTCCTTGTCACCATCGCGGTTGTTGTCGCCGCGGCTGTCGTTCGAACCGCTGCGGATGAACTGCCCATTGATGAAGATGTTGTCGATCACCGCGAGTCCCACGCCATTTGGGTCTTGGATGGTGGGCGTGTCGGTGCCCTCGTCGTACAGGATGTTGATCGACACGATCCTGCTGCCGGCGAGGGCCGGCGGGAATGCAACCGTCGGGTCCGTGAGCGCGAACCGCACTGTGAACCACTGGGGATCTTGGGTAGCTGGAACCGACACTCCGTTCCCACAGCCACCGAAGAAGTGATTCGTGTCCACCCCATCCCAGCGCGTGACCACGTTGAATCGCGGCGCGCCGGCGCCGCAGTGACCGCCACCGCGGTAATCAAAGCCAATCAGGAACGGGGTTGGGCCGACCGCCATGCCTCGCACGCCAGTGATTCGCGCGCCCGACGAGGAGCAGTCTGGCGTCGGACCGTTCTTCGAGAGCAGCAGTCCGGTGTGCGGATCGTTCTTGTTCGGATTGTTCCGCGGGTCAGCGAGATTGCTGTTCGCTCCGCCATTGTCCGGAAGCCCCATCCCTCGGAGCCAGGCCGCCGTGACGATGCGGCTGCCGGCCGGATAGCCAGTGCCACAGTCGCCGGCGCCCCCGACAAACTCGAAAGGTACCGCGCGCAGGCCGCTGTCGTGGTCAGCCGCGGCACGCTCCGCGGGCATGAAGGCGACCAGCGCCACCACAGCGATGAGCACAGAGAGACGCTTCATCGATGTTTCTCCCTCTTATTTGCGAGCAGGCGAACCAGCCCTTGTTGCCAGGCATCACCTCCCACCGCACGTTCACCGCTGAAGGACTTGTTCTACTCCTACGGTCAAGCGGCATTGACGGACCACTTACGTGTGTTTGCGCGGGTGCTTACACACGCCGCACTAGGCTTAGCGTCGCCATGGACGGGCAGGAGCAGCGCTGGCGCGAGGAGTTCCCGATCACGCGGGATCTCATCTACCTCAACAACTGCTCGCTAACTCCGTTGCCGCGCTCCGGTCGCGAGCGCATCGAGCGCTTCGCGCGTGAGTGGACCGAGCTTGGCGGGCGCGCCTGGTACGACCACTGGATCGGCGAATACGAAGCGCTGCGTGACGATCTCGCCGGTGTCCTCGGCGCGGTGCGGGACGAAGTCGCGATCGAGCCGAATGTGTCTGCCGGCCTGGTCGGGATCGCCAGCACGCTGGACTACACGACGCGGCCGAAGGTGGTCATCGCAGATCTTGATTTCCCGACGGACGGCCACGCTTTCCACGCCGTTGCCGATCGCGGCGCCCGCGTGGAGTTCGTCCGTAGCCCCGATCGCGTGCGCGTCCCGCTCGAGCTGTTCGAACGCGCCGTTGACGAGCGCACCAGCGCGGTGTGCACCGGCCACGTGTATTTCACGACCGGTTGGATCCAGGACGTTCAGGCCCTGGCCGAGATCTGCCACCGCAAGGGCGCCGTCCTCATCGTCGACGCCTACCAATCGATCGGCGCGTTCTCGTTCGACGTCCACGCGTCCGGTGTCGACTACCTCGTCGGCGGAACGCTCAAGTGGCTGATGGGTGGACCAGGCATCGCGTTCCTGTACGCGCGGCGCGAGATCGCCGAGCGCGCACGCCCGAGCGCGGTCGGCTGGTGGGGCGTGATGGACCCGTTCGCCTTCGACGTCGAGCATCTCGCCTACGGCACCGGCGCGCGCCGTTTCGAGTACGGAACGCCCGCCGTAGCAGCGATCTATGCGGCACGCGCCGGCCTCGCGCTCCTCGCCGAAGTCGGCATCGCGACGGTCCGCGAGCGCCACATGCTGCTCTCGCAGCGCCTCGTCGATGGCGCGATCGCGCAGGGCTGGACGGTGCGCTGCCCGCGCGTCGCGGTGGAGCGCACCGCGATCGTGACGCTGGAGCATCCCGACCCGCAGCGTGTGGTGGACACGCTGCGCGCGCGTGGCCTCATCTGCGACAGCCGGCCGGGTCTGGTTCGTCTGTCGCCGCATTACTTCAACACCGAGCAGGAGTTGGATCGCGCGCTGGAGCTGCTCGCGCCGCTCCGCGCGATGCCCGCGACCGCCTGAACGCCCCGCGCGACAAGAGGCGGCTCGCCGCGTGGATCGCCCTGGTCGCGGCGATCGCCGCGCTCAGCTACGGCGCGCGGTTCTTCGGCGACGACGACGGCACCGCGCCCGACTTTCTTTTCCGCTGGTCCACTGCGATCTTCACTTTCGTGTTCGACGGCTTCGTGCTGCTGCTGCTCCTACTCATCGCACGCGGCTTATCCCTCCGAGACGCCTTCGCGCTCCGTCGTCCTGTCTCGTGGCCATCGGCGTGGCGCATCGCCGGTGCATCGCTTGCCGCTATCTACGCGGCGTCGTTCGTGTCGGAGGTCGTCATCGGCCACGGTGCCCGTGAGCAGGCGGTGCCGCAGTTCTGGGACCCGACGCGCGTGGACGCGTTCATCGCGAACGCGATCGCCATCGCGGCCTTCGTCCCGATCGTGGAGGAAGCGATGTGCCGCGGTCTTGGCTTCCGCCTGCTCGAGGCGTACGGACAGGCCGTCGCCATAGTCGGCAGCGCGGTCGCGTTCGCTCTCGCGCACGGCGCGGTGAACGACCTTCCCTGGGTGCTCGTCACGGGTCTAGGCCTCGGCTACCTCCGGAGCCGGTCTGGAAGCATCTATCCATGCATCGGGCTGCATGCGTTCGTGAACGGCGTCGCCGTCCTGGCGTCGGCCGCCACCGCGGCGGGTGTTTAGCTGGCAGGCAGCGCGGCCCGTAGCGCGGCCACGACAGTGAGGAGGTCCCCGCCCGGATCATCGAAGGCGCCTCGACCTGCGGCAAGGCGCTCGCCGTCGATGACGTGCGCGCGCAGTCGCGCGTAGGGGAGCAGCGGATCCGCGAGATTGGCTGGATCGTGATCGAGGCCGGTCGACTCCCGGATGCGCCGCCGGACTTCGGTCCAGCGCACGATCGTGTCGCGATCGTGTTCGGGAAGCGCCGCGTACGCAGCGGCGTCGTTCAGCGCGACGCGATAGGGGAGGAGCCTGCGGCGCTCCGTTCCGCGCGGATGCTCCGCGGCGAGCGCGAGCTCTTTCTCGTCGATGGTCATCCGCGCTCCGGCATACGCACCTATTGTGACCATGTGAGCGAAGCGAAGATGGAGGACGCGACGGCCGAACACGACGTGCTCGCTATCGCGAAGACGATCGCGGCGAACGACTTCCCGGTGGAGCGCGCATCGGTCATCGGCGTCGATCGAGAGAGCGGTCGTCTCCTTCGCCTTTCGCCATTCCCCTGGAAGGGGAACGACACGGATCCACCGCTGCTGCGCTGGTCGTGGATCCACGCGCGCACGACGAAAGACGAGCGCGACGTCCGTCCGGAGACCGTGAATGTGGATGGCGACGTGACCGCGACGGCATATGTAGACGCTAAAGACGCGTGGCGTCTTCGATGGCCGTTCGTACGGCCGCACCTTCACTCTTCGCTGGAGGCGCTGCAGGTCCTCGCGAAGGGTCGCGCCGCAACCGCCGGTTTCATTCGGCCCGAGCCGGACGGCGACGTGCTCCACCTGCCGCTGCGGCTGCGCTTCCGGTGCGCGAGCGACGAGTGCGTCGCCACGCATGAGCTACCGGTGTTGGACTGGGAGCTCCACGAGATGACGCGGCTCAGCCGCGAGCGGTACGGTCCTCAGTGGGCGACGCGCTTTCGCGAGACCTGGGGCAGCGCCCTCTTCGCGAAGTACGACGTGCACCTGCTCCTCTCGTCGTACGCGCAGGCGCCATCCCGCTTCTACGTCGCCGCCCTCTTCTACCCGCCGAAAGAGAAGGAAGACGAGCACGCGCACCTTCACCACCAGCAGCACCGGGCGCACCCGAAACCTGAAAGCTAGAGGGGGCTGCCGAAACATGTTCCCGAGATGAAGAGCGATTCGGAGCTGGGCAACGCCGCGAATTTGAGCTTCGTCGGCTCCTTTAGAACCCTGGTGAAGTACAGCGCCGAAGGCGAGCTCCGCGAGGTCGGCGGTGTCTTCGCTTTCGTGACGGGCCTCCCGATCTCGCTTTTCAACGGCTGTGTCGTCGTGGAGCCGACGACCGCGCCAGAGCTCGATGGAGCGTTGACGTGGATCGCCGAGCGAGGTCTGCCGTTCCAGGTCTTCATCGACGAGGAGCGTGCGCCCGGGCTCGCGAATGTCCCACTCGCACGGGGGCTGACGCGTGAGATATGGCCCTACCCGGGCATGGTCCTCCACCCCGTGCCGGAGTCGCCCCTGCCGGCGCCCGGCGTGACGGTGGTGCCGGTCACACCGACGAATCTGGCCGAGCACCTCGACGTCCGCGTGGCGAGCGGGGTGCCGCCTGAACTCGCCCGCCGTCTCTACTCAGAGGCGTTCGCCGCCGATCCAGATGTCCAGCTCTTCACAGCGCGGCTGGAAGGACGAGCGGTCGGTGCTGCGGCTGCCATCCGTACCGGGAGCGTCTCAGGTGTGTACGCCGTGGGCACGCTGCCTGTCGCCCGTCGCCGTGGTGTCGGAGCTGCGGCGACCTGGGCAGCCGTGGCGGCTGGCCGCGCTTGGGGCTGCGACACGGTCGTGCTCCAGTCCTCGGAGATGGGTTATTCCGTCTACCGCGCGATGGGCTTTCGAACGGTCGTGCGGTACGCGGACTTCAACCGACCGCGGGGTAGCCGCTAGACCTTGCCCGCGAACTCCTTGGGGACGTCCTTGCGGTCGGTGCCTGTCTCTCCGGTCTTTCCCTTATAGCCGTGCGGCAGGATGCGGAGGAGCAGATAAGTGCCGGTGGTCGGGTCCTCAGCGCGTTCGATGACGATCGACGGACCCCATGGCGAATCGAATCGGTCGCCGACGTCGGGCTTTGGTCTTCCGACATCGAAACCCTGTTTGTCCCACTGCAGCACCGAGTAGCCGCGCACGACACGTTCTTCGTCGCCGCCCTCGTCAGGACGCCAGCGATGCGCATCAGGATGCTCACGCTGGCAGACCGCCGGTGAGCCGGAATGCAGCGTGACCCACTTGTAGACATCCGCGTCCTTGCTTTGAGCGCCAGTGGGATAGGCCGCGCGATACCGCTCCTCACCAAGCGTGCAGAGGTAGTAGAAGAGCATCCGGCGCAGTATATGGACGTGACCCGATCGAGGACGCTGAACGTGATGGGTCTGCGCACGCGCGTCCTCGAAGAGGGTGACGCGAGACGCGGCGACCCGGTCGTCATGGTCCACGGAGTGGGTGCGTGGGCCGAGAACTTCCGCGAGGTCATGGAGCCCATCGCGTCGACGGGCCGCCGTGCGATCGCATTCGATCTGCCCGGATTCGGGGAGAGCGAGGCACCCGGCGATGTCGCGCACTTCGGTCCGCGCAACGCGTTCTACCCACGCTTCGTGAATGCGGTTCTCGACGAGCTCCATCTGCCGTCCGCGCATCTGGTGGGGAGCTCGATGGGCGGAGCGGTCGTCTACACCGCCGCCGTGACCCAGCCCGCGCGGACCCGCTCCCTCGCGCTCGTCGCCGGCGGGGGCGCCGGCACGGAGGTCGCCTTGTTCCTGCGTCTCTGCACGCTCCCCGGGTTCCGGTTGCTCGCTCGGGCCATCGGGAGGCCGGCTCAAGCACGCAACGTGCTGCGGACCTGTTTCTATGACCCGCGTCGCATCCCCAAGGCGCTGTACGACGAGGCAGAGCGCTACGGCTATCCGTCGTTCGGTGAGTTCGTGAACGCGCTTCGTTCCGGCGTCAGCATCGGCGGCGTCAAGCCGGCGGTGCGCGCCTTCTGGGTCGCGCAGGCGCCGCGCTATCAGGGGCCTGTGCTTGTCGTCTGGGGCAGGCAGGACGCGGTGCTGCCGATGACCTCCGCCGCCGATGCGCGGGACGTCATGCCGCAGGCGCAGATCCAGCTGATAGACGAGTGTGGCCATCTTCCGATGATCGAGCGGCCCGATGAGTTCCTCGCGGCGCTTCTGCCGTTCCTCGACCGTGCCGAAGCCGCCGCCGCGGCGTGAGGGAAACTGGCACCATTGAGGACGGCGTGAAGACCCGGTCGCGGCCTTCGATCACCACGCCGCGCGCGAAGATCACCCTCAGCGCCGAACAGATCATCGCCGACTACCGGCTCGCCGTGCGCAGTCGCGCGGCGAGCGAGCTCGGCCGGCGCGAGGTGCTCGCGGGGCGCGCGCCGTTCGGCATCTTCGGTGACGGGAAAGAGGTCGCGCAGCTCGCGATGGCGCACGTCATGCGTCCAGGCGATTGGCGCAGCGGGTATTACCGAGACCAGACGGTGATGATGGCGGTCGGAACGACGACGCTCGAGCAGTACTTCGCGCAGCTCTACGCCGACGCCGACTCGACGCGAGACCCGTTCTCCGGCGGACGCCAGATGTCGAACCATTACGCGACCCGCATCGTCGATGAGCGCGGGCAGTGGCGCGACCTCCTGAGCGCAGTGCAGTCCGCGTCTGACTTCTCGCCGGTCGCCGCGCACATGCCCCGGTCGGTCGGTCTGGCGTGGGCCTCGAAGCTGTACCGCGATTCGGCGGTGCTCCGCGATGTCGCCAAGGGCTTTTCGCGCAACGGCGACGAGGTCTGCTTCTCGACGATCGGCAACGCGGCGGCGGCCGAGGGCCTGTTCTGGGAGTCCGTGAACGCGGCCGGCGTCCTACAGATCCCGCTCCTCATCAGCGTGTGGGACGATGGCTACGGCATCTCCGTCCCGAATGAGCTCCAGATG
>JANMSU010000412.1:0-2265 GCA_031389835.1 Chloroflexota bacterium | reverse complement strand
CACGAGCACTACGACGGCAGTGGCTACCCCGACGGCCTGGCCGGCGAAGAGATCCCGCTCGGCGCGCGGATCTTCGCCCTGGCGGACGCCTTCGATGCGATGACCTCCGATCGGCCGTACCGCAAGGCGATGAGCCTCGCGGACGCGCTCAAGGAGATCGAGCGCTGTTCCGGCGGACAATTCGATCCCGCGATCGCGACCGCATTTCTGAACATCCCGACCGAGCGCCTCTCCGCGGTGAGAGCGGACGCCGGACCGCTGCCCCAGTTCGCTGAGGCAGGAGGCTAGCGCTCGCTAACTCGCCCGTTCCACGACAGGACCACCGATGGCCGGGGGGTACCGTTTTCTCATTGTCTATGCCCTCCGGCCGGGCTAATCCTGATCAGATGAAGAGCCGCGTCCTGGTCGCGGACGACGATCCTTCGACCCGGGCACTCATCAACATGGCCTTGCAGGAGGCGGGCTACGACTGCGTCTTGGCCGCGGACGGCCGATCCGCGCTCGAGCAGGCCCGCGCCATGCGGCCCGACCTGGTCGTCCTGGACGTCGGCATGCCTTTCATGACCGGCGACGAGGTGCAACGGGAGCTGCGTCGCGACCCGCGTACCCGCTACATCCCGGTCGTCTTCGTGACCGCGAAGCGGACGACCGCCGAGATGGCCGCGCGGCTACGCAACGGCGCGGATGACTACGTCGCAAAACCCTTCGACGTCGACGAGCTCGTGGCACGCATCGAGTCCGCGCTTCGTCGCGCGGCCGAGCTCCGGTCGCTCAATCCGCTCTCTGGCCTCCCGGGCAATCTCACCATCGCCCACGAGATCGACGCGCGGCTGGCCGATGGAAGTGAGACGGCATGCCTTTACGTCGACGTCGACCACTTCAAGGACTTCAACGACCGGCACGGCTTCGCCCGCGGCGACGAACTCATCGCGCACCTCGCCGATCTGCTGAGCCAGACCGTCGGCGAGCTCGGCGACGATACCTTCATCGGACACGTCGGCGGCGACGACTTCGTCGTCCTGACATCCGACGGACGCGCCGAGGAGGTGGCCGGCGCGATCATCGCGCGCTTCGATGCATCCATCCCCGCGCTTTACGACGCTGATGACCGCGCGCGCGGCTGGGTCGAGGCGCCCGATCGCCGGGGACGCATGCGCCGCGTCCCATTCGTCACGGTCTCCATCGGCGTCGTGCCTCTTCGACCGGAGCGTTTCGGCGGCGCGACCGAAGTCGCACGCGCCGCGGCCGAAATGAAAGAGGTCGCGAAGGGCCGAGTGGGCTCGGGCTACGCGATCGACCGTCGCCGCGAGGGCGTCAGCGCTTCACCCACGCCGTGAGGGCCGCGCGCTAGATCGTGAGCTCGAGGCCCTCGCGCGCGACGACGACCTCGAGGCCAGGGCGTCGCTCGCTCGCGGCGCGCTGCGCGTCCTTACCGATCCGATCGAGCGCGTCGTCGCTGCGATCGGGGTCGTGGTGGTACAGCACGAGTCGTCCGACCCGCGCCTGCACCGCGACATCGACAGCCGCGTCCACGGTCGAGTGGCCCCAGGTCGCCTTGAAGTCGCTCGGCAGGTACTGGCCATCGTGGATCAGTGTGTTCGCGTCCGCAGACAGCGCGATCACCGGGTTCGCCTTGCCGGAGAACGCGTCCTCGGTGTCCGTGGCGTACACGAGCGAACGCCCGTCGGCTTCGATGCGGTACGCGAGTGCAGGCGCGGAATGGAAGATCGTCGACGAGCGGACGCGGAACCGCCCGACGCGCTCGTCCGATCCATCCTCCATCTCGTCGATCTGCAGCTTGACCGGGAGATCGTCGATGTCCACCGGGAAGAACGGATCGTCCATGCCAAGGCCGAGCAGGTCCTTCATCGTGCGCGCCTGCTTCGGTCCGATGATCCGCAGGCGGCTCTTCGCGTCGAACGCGGGGCGGAAGAATGGGATGCCCTGGATGTGGTCCCAGTGCAGATGCGACAGGAGCAGGTCCACGTCGAACGGAGCTTGGCTCCCGCCGTTCATCATCGCGATGCCGAGCTCGCGCAGGCCCGTCCCGGCGTCAAGGATCAGGAGCGCGCCGCTCGAGTCCCGCACCTCGACGCACGCGGTGTTGCCGCCGTAGCGCACGGTGTTCGGGCCTGGCGTCGGGATCGAGCCGCGTGTGCCCCAGAAGCGGATCTTCACGACGATGCCGCGCCCTCGGCGTTCCGGTCGCGCTCGGATAGACCCGCCGCCTCCTGGATGGTCCCCATGCCCTCGTCACCCGGCTTC
>JANMSU010000379.1:0-2267 GCA_031389835.1 Chloroflexota bacterium | reverse complement strand
TCAGTGACTTCGACATCACCGAGCAGATGCTCAACTACTTCATCCGCAAGGTTCACGAGCGCGCGCTCATGTTCCCGCGTCCGCGCGTGATCGTCGGGATCCCATCCGGCGTCACCGAGGTCGAGAAGCGCGCGGTGCAGGACGCGGCGGTCTCCGCCGGCGCGAGGTGGGCGCGTCTCGTCGAAGAGCCGATGGCCGCCGCGATCGGAGCGGGACTCCCGGTGAACGAGCCGACCGGTTCGATGATCGTCGACATCGGCGGTGGCACGACCGAGGTCGCCGTCACGTCGCTCGGCGGCATCGTGATCTCGCGATCGATCCGCATCGGTGGCGACGAGATGGACAGCGACATCGTTCAGTACGCGCGGCGCGAGTTCAACCTGCTGATGGGCGAGCGAACGGCGGAGGACATCAAGATCGCGATCGGCTCCGCATATCCGCTGGACGAAGAGGTCTCCACGTACTTCCGCGGCCGCGACCTGCTCACCGGACTGCCGCGGTCGATCGAGGTCACGAGCGCGCAGATCCGCGAGGCCATCGAGCCGTCCATCGCCTCGATCGTCGAGGCCATCAAGCAGACGATCGAGGAGACACCGCCCGAGCTCATCGCCGACGTCATGGACCAGGGCATCTACCTCGCGGGCGGCGGCGCGCTGCTCCGCGGTCTCGACACGCGCGTCGCGGAGGCGACGCAGATGGCCGTCCACGTCGCCGAGGATCCGCTCACCTGCGTCGTCCGCGGGTGCGGCATGATCGTCGAGGACCTCGCGAAGTACGAGCGAAGCCTCGTGATGGAGACATATTCGGCAGTCCCCCGTTAGCGTCTGAGCATGGCAAGCTTCGGCCGCGCGCGTCGTACCCAGGGCAGTGTTCTCCGCCCCTTCGCGCTGCTCGTCGTGGTGAGCCTGCTGCTGCTGGGGCTCCGTAACACCGACGTCGTCCGCGGCTCGTCGACGTTCCTGACCCAGCTGCTGGTCCCGGTGCAGCAGGTCCTTGCCGGCGTCGGCGCCGCCGGTGACCGCTTTGCGTCCGCGATCGCGCAGATCGATGAGCTCCGTGACGACAACTCACGCCTCCAGACCGAGAACGACCGGCTCACGCTGGACAACGTCCGGCTGCGCGAGCAGGCCATCGCCGGCCAGCAGGCGGAGCGGCTCCTCTCGCTGCAGCGGAGCGTTCCCTTCGAGAGCATCCCCGCGCCGGTCATCGCCCGCGATCCGACGGGCGTGCTCCACTCGATCGTGCTCGGGATCGGGACCGACGACGGCGTGAAGACCGGCCACGTCGTCCTCTCCGACCAGGGCCTCGTCGGCCGGGTCAGCGAGGTCGGGACCAACTACAGCAAGGTGCTGCTGGTCACCGACTCCTCATCTGTTGTGTCCGCGCTCGTCCAGGGCTCCCGCGCCACCGGCATCGTTCGCGGCCAGTTCGGAGACGCGCTGATCATGGACTGGCTGTTACAGACCGAGCCGGTCAAGGAAGGCGACGTCGTGATCACGGCCGGGCTCGGGATCGGCGAAGAGCTGCGCTCCCTGTATCCCAAGGGCCTGGTGATCGGGACGATCGCCCAGGTGAAGACGGCCGAAGCCGCCGCGTACAACCGCGCGATCGTCACGCCGGCCGTCGACCTCCGGCGGCTCGAGCACGTGCTGGTGGTCAAGACGAACTAGGCCTAGCCCCGGCAGGACCCGCGGCGCTGGCGCCCCTAGCGCCCTTCCGTTTGTCTCAGTAACTCGAGGGCCGTGCTGTTCGCCGGGTCGCTCGCGAGCACGACTTGAAGCACCGTTCGAGCCTCGGCGAGCTGGCCCGCCTCGATAAGCCGCCGGGCGAACGTGAGACGCAGCTCGTTCGAGTCGTTGTTGGCGACGCCCAGGCGCAGCAGCTCAAGGCTGCGGGGCACGTCGCCTTGGCGGCGCGCAGCGTCGGCGGCCACGGTGTAGTAGTTCGGCTCGCCCGGGTAGAGCGCGATCGCCTTCTGAGAGTTCTCGAGAGCCCCGGCGAGATCGCCGAGGGCGAGCTGGATGCGCGCGAACTGATCGAATGTGTCCGGGTTCCGTGGCGCAGCCGTGACCCCTCGACGCATCGCCTCGTAGGCCGCGGTCTTGCCCGTGTCCTCGCCGCGCTGTGCGAAATACGAATGCATCCGGCCGAGGTTCCACCAGAACGCCGGCGTATACGGGGACCGCGCCGTTGCCTCGAGATAGGCAACACGCGCTCCGGCCTGGTCGTCGACTAGCTCGAGCGCACGGCCAAGGTCGTTCCAATAG
>JANMSU010000376.1:0-1749 GCA_031389835.1 Chloroflexota bacterium | reverse complement strand
CCGATGATCTCCGTCTCGAAGTAGCGCTCGGACGCCGCCACGTCGCCGGGCAGCTTGAAGTTCGGCAGCGAAGCCAGGTGAACGTTGTGCGCGCGACCGATACCCATCTCGAGCATGCCCCCGCACCACACGGGAATGCCGGCGTCGCGGCAGACGTCGTGGATGCGCCGCGCCGAGGTGAGACCGCCCACTCGCCCGGCTTTGATGTTGATGACCCTGGTCGCCCCGAGCTGGATCGCCTTGCGCGCATCGTCGCCGGTGTGTATCGACTCGTCGAGGCAGATCGGTGTCTCGATCTCGCGCTGAAGCGTCGCGTGGTCGACGATGTCGTCGTGCGCGAGCGGCTGCTCGATCATCGTCGGCTTGTAGGCGTCGAATCCCTTGAAGAGCGGCGTATCCGCCAGCGTGTACGCGGAGTTCGCGTCGAGCATGAACGGCAGGTTCGGGTAGGTCGACCGGATGGCCTTTGCGACCGAGCCGTCCCAACCTGGCTTGATCTTCACTTTCACGCGCTGATAACCAGCCGACAGCTCGCGGCGGATCGTGTCCAGCAGTTCTTCGATCGACGGTTGGATCCCGATCGCGACGCCGCAGAGGATGCGGTCCCGCGTGCCGCCGAGGACCTTCGACAGCGAGCGGCCGTCGCGTTTGGCGAAGAGGTCCCATATCGCCATCTCGAGCGTCGCCTTCGCCATGCGGTGTTCGCGGATCCACGAGAGCACGCGCTCGGTGTCCTCGGGCTGGTGGAGATCGGCCGCGAGCAGCGCCGGGATGATGATCTCGTCGAGCGCATACCAAACGGTCTTTGGCGTCTCGCCCGAGTACCAAGGCAGCTCTGGCGCAACGCTCTCGCCCCAGCCGACGGCCCCTTCCGACTCGACCCGTGCGATGACGCGTGTCTGATGCGTCTCGCGCGAGCCACTGGTCTCGTAGGCGCGCTTCAGCGGAAGGCGCAGCACGAACAGCTCGACTCGTTCTATGCGCATCAGTGGATCTCCCTATTCATCGGTGTCGACGACCTCGCCGCCGCGGCGCGGCTGCGGCACGAGCAGATATGCGCCGCGTCCATTGGCAGCGCGCAGGAACTCGACCGCCGCATAGCCCCGCGCGAACGCGGGCTCTATCGCTTCACGCACTGCGATGCGCCACGCGAGCGCCGTCTTCGCGTCACGCGCCTTGAGGTCCTGGAAATTCGCGGGGATTTCCAGGAGCAGATGCGTTTCGTCGCCCGGGGGCGTGACCTTCCCGGGAAGCTCGCCCTCGGCGCGGAGTGTGTACGCGATGCCTTCGCGCTCGGCGTCTTCGAGGGACGGCGGCTGGTCGTCGCCCTTGAGACGTTTGTACGTACGGTCGTGGCCGATCGGCCACTCGACGTAGATCCGGTCGGAGGGCAGACCCGCGTTCAGCTTGTCGGGCATCGGACCGTAGAAGTCGCGGTGGTACTCGCGCGTGAAGGCGCCGAGCTTGGCGAAGTTGAACACCGCGTTGCGCGCTTCCAGCGGATCCATCGTCCAGCCGATCACTTCGATGCCTTGATCGAGGCAGTGATCGCGCTGCGCTTCCTTCAGCGCTTTCGCCAGCCCGCTGCCGCGGTGCGCTTCGCGGACCGCGAGCATGTGCGAGTGATGACGGAAGTGGTAGTCGTAGATTCCGACGAAACCGAAGACGAAGCCCGCCGGGCGCTCGTCACCGTCGGCGTAACCAAGGGCGACAAAGCCGCCGTTGTGCACGACCGCCAGGAGCAGCTGT